>CAZOIG010000403.1:0-2363 GCA_964579235.1 uncultured Gammaproteobacteria bacterium | reverse complement strand
AATTAGCTGCCCTTCAGTGTGTTCATAAAAGATGTACGAGGTGGAGTAATCACTGAATTCGAAGTAAACCTTACGCTCCCCAGCATCGACTTTGCCATTCAAGTTACTGTCTAGCACACCGTAACCAAAGCGGTACGGACGGGGCGCTGCACCTTGCGTTGCTATGGCTGTGGAAAGTTTGTCGATCGCCATAAAGCGCTTAACGAGACGCTCGCCAGCGTAAACTTCGAGCACTCCATTGGTGCCTGTCCAGTTTTGTACGGCTCTGCCCAACTTGTTTTGGGTTTCTTGCGTGCAAGCGCTGATCAAGAGCGCGCCAAGGGTTATGGCGAGTAGCTTAAAGGATCGTTTGCGGTTTAATTCGTTCATAGACATGGCTGTTTGGCTCAGGGTGGTTTTTGTTGTGTATATCTAACGTCATGGGGTTGAAACCAAAAATTCCAATCTTAGAGCTGAGTTTCTAATTGGGCGGTTTTGATTGATTATTTACCGGTTGCTGTTAGTCTCAATTGCCAAAGCACCGAGATGGGATACCAACAATGAAAAAGCATCTTCGCAGAGCGCAACAACTCGTTTATCGATATTCTGAGTGGCGTGCGATATTTGAGTTTCAAAGTTTTTACGCACTAAAGCCTTTAATGAAGCGTTTTAAGAAAGGCGATGGTCACCCCGTATTATTTCTCCCAGGCTTTGGTGGCAGTGATATGTCTACTGCGCCTATGCGCAAACTGCTGCAAGACTTAGGTTATCAAACCTACGGTTGGGGCCTTGGTCGCAACTTGTTTTTTGACGACGATCTTGAAAAAGAAATGGTCGCCTTGCTCGACGAACTGTACGCAAAACACGGCCGCAAGATATCAATTGTTGGTTGGAGTCTTGGCGGCTTATACGCTCGGGAAATCGCCAAGGTGAACCCTGATGTCGTGCGTAACGTTATCAGTCTCGGCAGCCCAATTTCAGGCCGGTATCGGCATTCAGACGCGCGTCATATTTATCGCGCCTTGAACGGTCCACCCAGCCCCGAAGAGCAGCTCAGACGCCAGTCGGTGAATGCGCCGCCTCCCGTGCCAACGACTTCGATCTACTCAAAGACTGATGGTGTAGTTAATTGGGAAGGCTCAGTACAACGTCATTATGAAGAGTTGAGCCATTCCGACGAGGTAGAAAACATCGAAGTTCCAGCGAGCCATCTAGGCCTAGGCTTTAACGCCCTAGTTATGTACGTTTTGGCCGATCGATTGAGTCAAAAAGAAGGGCAATGGTCACGTTTTGAGCCGAGCACTTGGTCAAAATTGATTTACCGAAAGCCGAGCGAAAGTATCGTTAAACGACGTTCCAGTTCTGAGCAATTTGCTATCAGCTCTTAACTTTTAGCTTTGAGCGTTTATCTTTATTTCAATTTAAAGTTCGGCGTATGCCTAGGTTGGCATAAGGGCTCGGTATGATTCTCAGACGCTTTATTCTGCACATCCAAGATCAGAATTGGTTTGCTGTGGGGCTTGATGTCTTGGTCGTTATTGTGGGTATTTTCCTCGGCATGCAGGTGACCGAGTGGAACGATGAGCGCAAACAGTCTCAACTAGAAGCTCAATATCTAGTTCTTCTCCAAAGGGACCTTGAGTCCATTAATGCCTCACTGCAAGCTCAGTTAGATCACGAGCAGAGGGTTATTTCAATTGCGCCGGTTGCCTTAGACTATATCAATGAACTTGATAATCAGGTCGTGGTCGATGTCGCAAAACTTGGCACATTCCTCACCCAGATTTGGGGTAGGCGAACCCTGTCTTTACAAAGCCCCATATTTACTGAGTTAACCAGCACGGGTCGAGTGGCTATCATTCAGGATAGCGAATTGAGGAACCGAATTGTAGGCTACTTTCAAATTCTAGACAGAACCGAGCTGATTGTCGACAAAAACAACAGTTATGTAGTTGAGGCCTACACCGCGTATTTACGCGACACTGGAATTGGTGTTTTTCCACTTTCTGGGGAGTTATGTGGTCAAACTGACCAGTCAATACAGTGTAGATTTAGCAAGCAGTTCACTGATGTATTCGGTGATCGAAAAACCCATTCTCTCGACACCATTGTTAACGGTGCTCCCAGCGTGGATTTCGTTAATACACTTCGCTCGCATCTTGCGCATCGAACGATGGCGTCGGTGAGCACTCAGAACAGGGTTAAGATCACCTCAGACGAGACTAACGCCATCTCAGCGTTGATTCGCGACTATCAACTCAGAGCCGAATAAGGTCAAACTCGCAGGGCGTTTTTGGGGACCTCTAAAAATTCGCTATAAACCTTGTTGGCCGCCTGGACTTTGGCTGCTTCGCTTTAGGCAGCTTTAGCTCTCGCCGTGTTTC
>CAZOIG010000402.1:0-2749 GCA_964579235.1 uncultured Gammaproteobacteria bacterium | reverse complement strand
CTCAAACCACCCTGCCCTTGGGTCCGGAGTATGCTCGCTCTACTTTTGCTATGCGAACTTTATAATCTTTGTACCACTGCTCTATCCCCAGTTTCTGGGCCAGCAAATGCTCCGCATCTGCTTTCCAGCTGAGTAAACTGGCTTCGTCCTGCCAATAGGACACGGTAATACCAAAACCTGATTCATCACGAGTGGACTCAGCGCCAAGGCATCCCGATTGCTGCAGCGCCATTTCAAACATTTTTTGCCCATCGCTTCATAACCTTTGGTCTGGTCGCCATGCTGGTTGGTGAAAATCACCGCATAATACGGCGGCTCTGGGGTATTACTAAATCGCTCGTTCATGATTTTAGATGTCGTGGTGTCGCCGTTATACCCAGAGTATGCCTTGGAAACTCAGACGCATCGACTGTTTCCATATACCCGTGCCACACAGCATGACCTACCGCAGGCAAGAAGAGCACCAATAAAACCCCGCCAGTTAACAGGCTTAAGCTAATACCGAGCAGAATCAGCAAGCCCCAAAACAACATCGCAGTTTTATTTCTTAATACCGCATTGATTGAAGTCACGATCGCTGTAACCGCGTCCACGTCTCTATGCATGATCATAGGCAATGCAAAAACACTGGCTGCAAATACAATAGTCAGAAAAAACGAACCCACCGCAGCAAAAGCCCCGAAGTAGAGAATCATGTCGGTGAGTGAATAATCTTGTGTGCTCGGTAAAAAAATACTGATCATGGAACTGGCCCTTGCCCAAACGAGGAACACCACCAATAAAGCCAGAGCAAACACCAACTCAGTACCAATGTAGCGCTGAAATGACGCCCTGAAAGTACGCCTAATCGACACAGTCATCCCACGCTCTAGCTGAGCGCTGACCGCGTAAGTGCCAATGCACAATAATGGAATTAAAAACACCGAGCCGAATATCGCCAGAAACACAGCCCACGCGCTACCTACTTGCCAAGCCGTGAACACAAGAACCAGTACGACCGCCGACATGATAGTTCCGAGCCCTAAGCTCAAAAGAGGCGCATTGCGGGCATCCTTAAAACCAAGCTTCAACCATCTCAGGGGTGCGCCGAGCGAGAGCTCAACGCAGGGGGCGACAAACGGCAAGGGTTTGGCTTTCGCACCATCAACACCTAGCCCCATAAGTGGCGGGGTTTGAGCCGAGGAATCTTTGTTTTTATCTGCCATGCTGACTTACCATCCGTTACTGATCATTGTTGTTAGGATAGATTTCTGAGTCTAGAGTATGACAAATACAGTACCGTGGTCACTTGATTCAGATCAAGGTAACTATTGACGCATCAAATGAGATAACATCGGAAAACCGTACTAAAGTTACGCGATAACTCAGACTTCTTTGCACTCAAAAGCACTCTATTCTAGTCATGCCAATGAAGCACCAGATCACCATTCTTATTGGGCTAATTAGCCTTTCAGCCTTAAATACAACAACTGCCAATCCAGAGAGCCTCGCAACACTCGAGGAAGCTTGCGTGCTAGAACAATATCAGCGCGCGCAAGGATCGATGACGATCGATGATTTAAGGACTCTATGTGCTCCGGAAAACATTCCAATTGCTGGGGCTGCAAACAGTGAGCAGATCAAGGTGAAACCCACCACGCTAAAACAAGCGATTAGCGAAACGGCAACGCTCGCTGCTGAGGGTCCTATTAGTAGCCGTTTCATACAAGAGCGACAAACCCAGTTTTCGCCGTTTGTGATCACGCCGCACAATATGAATTACATCTTGCCGGCGCTCACTAGCAGCGGGATCAATACGGGCGCCTACTCTGCTTTCGAAGGTTTTGAAGAAAATCTAGAAGACATCGAATCGAAGTTTCAGTTGAGCTTCAAGGTTCCGCTGAACGAGAACAGACTTCTGGTCGACGGTGACGGTTTGTATTTCGGCTTTACTCTTGAAGCCTTCTGGCAGATCTACGCGGACAATATTTCAAAACCGTTCAGAGAAACTAATTACCAGCCGGAGCTGTTTTATGTCGCGCCAACCAGCTGGCAGCCATTCGGCGGAAATACAGGTTTTGTATTGGGCGTAGAGCACCAATCGAATGGCCGCACACAAGCGCTCTCACGCAGCTGGAATCGTGTTTACGCTAGCCTCTTATTCGAGAAAGGAAACTTCGCGATGAGCTTTCGGCCATGGTTAAGAATTAAAGAGGACCCTAAAGAGTTTGAATTTTCATCTGATGGCGACGACAACCCTGACATCGAGGACTTTATGGGCAACTTTGAGCTCGGCATGGTGTATAAATGGGATGATTATGTGTTAAACATCAATGGACGACGAAACTTTGGGACACACAAAGGCTTCATTGAGGCAGGTCTAACATTCCCCTTATGGGGCAAGCTACGCGGCTACGTGATGGCCAACAGCGGCTATGGCGACAGCTTGATCGACTATAACTATAAGCAGACTCGATTTGGCATTGGCATCGCATTGAACGACTTGCTTTAAACAATGCTGGTCGGTTAGCAAATAGTTTGGGAAATGAAAGGCCAGAAAACGCAAGTGCTAGGGAATTTAGTATTCGCTCGTTTCTGACAACGAACAATCAGTAAGGCAGGATCAGTATGAACAAGTTTAAACAACTCTCGATGGTCGGCGTTGTGAGTAGCGGATTAGTCGTCAAGTACGCTTGGCTTGGTCACACTGACAGTGCCTGGGCTGCGTCTCGCGAACTTCGAGAAGAAAACGAGATCATGCAACCGCGCA
>CAZOIG010000401.1:0-1748 GCA_964579235.1 uncultured Gammaproteobacteria bacterium | reverse complement strand
GGTCGGTTCAACGCTTCGAGTGCCTTAATCGCAGCCATGAGCTCCATTCGGTTATTAGTTGTGGGATTTTCACCACCCCACAACTCTTTACGTTGCTCTGCTTGGGCCGCTGTCTCGCTTAAATAGATCAGCACTGCGCCCCAGCCTCCAGGGCCTGGGTTGCCGCGACAAGCGCCGTCGGTGTAGATCTCAAGTGTTTTAGTCATAGTGGTTTATGGTAGCTGAACACGCAGCAAATAATTACCGAGATGAGGTTTTTTTCAAGGCAGATTTTATCGGCACGGCGTGGCGTTGTCGCCCTCGAATCTTGCGCTTTTTGAGGCCGATTAACGTAGCACCAATTTCGCGCTTTCTCGCTAATAGCATATAGGCGCCACCAAACATCGGAAACCAGCGATCCCCAATATTCTCGAGCACGCTAAAGTAACGTTTCAAACGAGCATTACTGGTTAAAGGTCCATACTGAAACATAGCGCTGCCAGTGACTTCAAAATCCAGCAAACTCAGCCAATCATAGACACGCTTTAAGCCATATGCTTGACCCTCTGGCATCGCCGGTCTACGTAGGAGACTTTGCAGGCCAAGCAAGCTGTATGGGTTGAATCCAGCGATCACTAAATGGCCGTCAGATTGCAGCACCCTATGCGCCTCGCGTAAGGTTTGATGAGGTAGCTCGGAGCTTTCCATACTGTGCAGCAAGACCACGGTCGAAAATGTTTTCTCAGGAAAAGGCAAGAAGGCGTTGTCGGCAACAACATCAACCAACCCAGACTCAATGCGAGTCGCGTCAACGCTCATCCGACACACATAGGGAAGTTTTAGACCGTCGATAATCGAATACTCTCCAATGCGCCCAATTACTAGGGTGGTGGGTGACGCGCACGCCCGCAAAGCTTGATCTAGATGCACGCTTTGAGCATGAAAAAACTGCCCAGCGTAAGCAGAATTCAGCCATGTTTGGAGAGATTGCAATGCCACAATAGGGTTACGGAAAGTAAATTTCTAGTTCATGCCGAGATCAACATTAAGAACGGCAAGCATAAGTGCTGGAGCAAACATCATACCTTAAATTTTAGTCACACCGTTGACCCTTATCGGCTGTGTGACTAGTATGCAGCGCATAGTTTTTAAACATATAAATTCAGGTTTTGGAGAGACTGTTTTTGATCGCAACATTTGAGTGCGTTGGATTACTTTACTCGCTAAATGCTCGGTAAACAGACTTCATCATCTGATCTGAAATTGGCTATAAACTCAATGCTAAGCTCTCGCTCGTTTGATCAAAATAATGGCCAGTACCTAGAGCCATTTTCCTTACTCTCACCAAAACTGAAAGCTGGGCTATTTTTGCTCGTCGCACTCTTCATATCAGCGTGTAGCAGTGTGCCTAAGTCTAAGCAGCAAGAGTTTGAAGTTGGTGGCACGGCCGTTGATATCAGCGACAGCGCGGCAAACGTTGCCGATCAAACGGTTTTAGAGTCAGACGATTTACTCACTCGCATGGCGAAGGGTTTCAGTCTGCCTGAGCTTAATTCACGCCACGTTGAAGAATTTGAAAACTGGAGCGCTGATCACCCAACTTATCTAAACAATCTTTTTGAGCGCGCTAGACCGTTTCTCTACCATATCGTAGAACAGGTTGAGGCACGCGGCATGCCAATGGAAATTGCACTACTTCCAGCGGTTGACAGCGCGTACAAACCGACGGCAGTCTCGCGCTCGCGCGCAGTTGACATGTGGCAATTCTT
>CAZOIG010000400.1:0-1697 GCA_964579235.1 uncultured Gammaproteobacteria bacterium | reverse complement strand
TATCAAGTACACTTTGGTAGCTGGATTGCTGCAATGAATCAGTGTTTTGTTTGATCTCAAATGCAACATAGACCAAGGACGCTACCACCGCTAAGGAGGTGATGATTTCACCTATGCTGTCCCATTCATTTAGTTTTAGCTTGATCATTGAGTTTCCTTCTATGCAGTTGAACTGCAGTTTTGTCTGTAGCGGCCTGTATGGGGAATTCGGCACAGGAACAGCGCCTACGACGGTATCAATAAAGCGATTCAACATCTACGCTTTTACCTTTAGCCCTTCCCTGTAGCCCTTCCCTGTAGCCCTCCGATGCAGCCCTCTTTTTTAGTTGGTGGCTCTCTGCCAAAACAATGAGCATTAAAAGTGAGTTTGCATTGTTATTAAGAATCGAAACGCTGCCTAACTTAGGGTCAATATGAGTTCAATTTTTCAATGAGCGTACATTTTGCTTTTTCCCATTCTGTATCGATCATTGAATAACAATAGGTATCGCGTGGCAAACCGTTGGGCATGATCTTATGCTTGCGAATCACCCCATCGAGCTTTGCGCCCAAACGTTGGATGGCCGCTTGGCTGCGCACATTTTCATGATGTGTGTGCCAGTACACGGCAATAGAACCGCAGACTTCAAAAGCGTGCGTAAGCAGTAGGAGCTTAGCTTCGGTGTTGATGGCTGTGCGTTGCGCCGACGCCCCATACCAAGTGTAGCCAATCGATACGTTACGGTGCGTGGGTTCGATATCGTAATAACGGGTTGACCCTACTACCTGCCCTGTTTGAAGGTTGCGAACGGCAAATGGACGTTGCTTATCGGTATCTCGCTCCAGCATGCACGCCGTAAACCAATCTGAGAGTTCGCTCGGATGTGGCACGCTAGTGAACTGCAATTTCCACACTCCGCCGTCTGTAGCCGCTACCGCTAAGTCTTCTAAATGGGCCTCGGACAGGGGTTCTAGTCGAACGTATTCGCCTTGCAAAGAGAGAGTTTTGGAGAGATTGTCGATCATGTCTCAGGTGATGTCTGTAGAGTTTCTAGCGCTCAGTCAGTCGCGCCACTATGCTCTCTGATTGGTCAAGAAACGTAGAATGCTCGGGATTTTTGGCGATCTACCTGAGTCAGGATAAACCAAAGTAAGTTATAGTACGAGGTCGGTTAAGCGACTTGCTTCTCGCCCAATTTAGACGAGTTTGAATCAGCTCTAATTTCAATTTCTGCTATTAAAGACTAACAGCCAATGATTTTACAAAAAATCGTAAGTGCCCTAAGACGCCAAGATTGGATTACGGTGCTACTTGAAATCGTGATCGTGATGATTGGTATTTTACTGGGTTTGCAGATTAACACTTGGAACCAATCGCGGATTGACCGCGCTGATGAAAAGGTGTTCTTAGAAGCCCTTTACATCGACATAGTTGAGCTAGAGAAAAACTCCAACGAACTCGTAAAGTCGCGTTTACAAGAGCTGGTTGCCATCGAAGACGCCGCCAATGTTCTGTTTGGCCGAACTGAATGGCGAGCGTTAACTGATTATGAGTGCGAGGCGATTGCGACCTCGCATATCCCTGGGATTATTCCCACCAGCCTTCCCTCGTGGAACGCTTTGCGTGACGCTGGGCGAACCAACATTGTTAAAAACTCTGAGTTACGGCTGGGGCTCGCTACGCTTTCTCAGCGGCGAGAATCGTTGGATCGCGTAGC
>CAZOIG010000399.1:0-1707 GCA_964579235.1 uncultured Gammaproteobacteria bacterium | reverse complement strand
TGATGGCCTTTTTGCAGGTGCTGCACTTTGGGTAGTGATAGAGTTTCATTCTCGGATATTGGGGGGTATATCAGCGGTGTATCGTGGCAAAAGCGATCGATCACGCCGTTTTATTTATTAGACCTAAAGTATAAACCCGCTGGGTAAATTTGGCAGTAGCGAGTAGCAATTAACAGGCATATTCCGCATAGATTGTGGAAATAAAAAACGCCCCGTACGGGGCGCTTTAATGCTGCGAGAGTCTATGGCAAACGCACAAGACTCACGGTGCAAGTTGAGTGGCTAGAATTAGGCTTGATCTAAGCTTTGGTAGTAGTCCATCAAAATTTGTGCCACTTCTGGACGAGAGAATTCTGGAGGTGGCGCAATACCATTACCCAGCATTTCACGAACGGCTGTGCCAGACAGCAATACATAGTCTTCTGGGCCGTGGTCGGGTGCATCGCGCATCATTACAACTTTATTCAGTTTCTTAGAATAGGCAGTGTGGTCCGCATTATAAATTTTGATTTCAAGCGCCCCTTCAGGCACCTGCTCAGTGAAGATTGTTTGCGCATCGAATGCACCGTAGTAATCACCTACGCCAGCGTGATCACGACCAACAATTAGGTGGGTCGCACCCATGTTTTGACGAAATAGTGCGTGCAAAACGGCTTCTCGCGGTCCGGCATAAAGCATGTCAAAACCATAGCCTGATACCATTACTGAATTGGCGGGGAAATAGTGTTTAACCATTTCACGAATCGATGCGTCGCGCACATCCGCCGGGATATCACCTTTTTTAAGCTTACCCAACAGCATGTGTACAACACAGCCGGTAGTGCCTGAGGTTTCAGGATCTTGATCAATGTCGTTCATCGCCATGCGGCAAAGCTCTTCGTGAGCTCGATGCATTGGGTTCCGGGTTTGGAACGCCACTACGTTTGACCAACCCAGAGATTCAATTTCTGCGCGAATCTCCACGGCAGTTTTAAATGTGTCGGCGAAGTCGCTCGCAAAATAGCTGTAATTGAACACCTTAATGCTACCAGAAACTACTGTGCGACCTTGCCCCATAAACGCCGCAACACCGGGATGTTGAGCATCGCTGGTGCCAAACACTTGTTCCGCAATATGTACCATCTCAGCGTCTGAAAGAACCTCGATAGACTCAACCTTTTGAATAGCCAAGAGTGGCTCACCCGCAACATTTGGATCGCGCAAAGCGATCTCGTCACCTACGGCAAAGCCCGCCTCAGGCAATAGATTTAGGACAGGAACGGGGAAAAATGCACCCTTAGCCGTGTGCATATTTTCGGCCACCTGTAAGGCGTCCGCTTTGGTCATATAGCCATCTAAAGGCGTAAAGTAGCCACCGGCTAGCATCACTGCATTGGCGGCAGTCGCGGAGCTTACAGTTACTTGCGTAAGAGTTGCGGCATGTTCTTGAAGGCTGGCTCGCTCGTCTGCGCTTTCCACAAACAACGGTTTTAGTGCATCAGCACCATGGGGTTTAATCACAATTGGTTCCTATAAAATAAGGGTTTGCTTGGCCTACTTTTAGGTCGGCCAACGTTTAGTTGTTCAGCCAGTCAGATCGACTAGCGATACAAAATCAAATAGCGGTGTTCCTGTAAGTAATTGAGAATCGTCTCAACTTCTTCTTCAAGAGTCATTTTGTCTGTGTGCAACACAATCTCTGGATCAATTGGCGGCTCGTATGGATCG
>CAZOIG010000398.1:0-1509 GCA_964579235.1 uncultured Gammaproteobacteria bacterium | reverse complement strand
GATAGCCAAGGCGGCGGTCAGGTGGTTAGCATCACTCTGGATGCTCAAGCCGCGGCGGTGAATTCAGATGTGACGGGCGACAATATTGGTAATCGTATGGCGGTTGTCTATGTTGAAACTCGCATAGATCGAACGAGGCTTGAAAACGGCGAAGAACAAGTCACCACAACCGAAGTCAAAGAGGTCATTACCGCACCGGTAATCCGTGATCAGCTCGGTAAGCGTTTTCAAATTACAGGTTTGGACCGACCAGGCGAGGCGCAAGAGCTAGCACTCTTACTGCGAGCGGGCTCATTAGCGGCGCCGCTCTATATTGTTGAAGAACGTACTATTGGCCCGAGCTTAGGCGCAGAAAACATTGAAAAGGGCTTTAAATCAGTTGCGTTTGGTTTCTTAGCCGTGCTGATCTTTATGATTATTTACTACCGCATTTTTGGATTTGTCGCGAGTTTCGCACTGGTGTTGAATCTAGTGGTTATCGTCGCGGTACTGTCGTTATTGCAGGCCACATTAACCTTGCCAGGCGTAGCTGGGATGGTTTTGACCGTTGGTATGGCAGTGGATGCAAATGTATTGATATTTGAGCGGATAAAGGAAGAGCTGCAAGCGGGGGCATCACCTCAGCTGGCAATCCATAAAGGCTACGACAATGCGTTCTCGACCATTATCGATGCGAACATTACAACCTTGTTGGCCGCACTTGTGCTGTTCAACTTCGGCACGGGTCCGATTCAAGGCTTCGCGATTACCCTGAGTATTGGCATCATGACCTCGATGATCACGGCGATTTTTATTTCGCGCGTTGTGGTTAATTTTATTTATGGCAACCGTCGCATCAGCGGCTTGCACATTTAGCCGAACAATCTAGCCGATCATAGAGAGCTAAGACTTAACTGGAAGAGTTTAGATCATGCAAATCATCCCTAATACGCTAACTATAGACTTCATCAAACTGCGATTTGTTGCGTTAGTGTTCTCCGTCGCCATCATTCTGGTTGGCGTTTATTCACTCAGCACTCAGGGGCTTAACTTCGGTATCGATTTTACCGGTGGTACCAAGGTCGAGCTGTTGTATGACGAGGACGTTTCGGTTACGCAAATACGTGATGTGCTGGCCGAGGCTGAGTTTGGCGAGTCTGTGGTTCAGCATTTTGGTAGCAATCGTGACGTTATGATCCGCTTGCCCCTAGCTGAAGGCCAAGAAGACGCCACAGTCAGTACGCGTATTATGGCCGCCTTGGCCGCGTCAGAAGTAGGGCAAGGTAGCCTGCAAAGTGTGGAGTTCGTTGGCCCTACATTCGGCCGTGAACTATTCGAAAAAGGCATTCTGGCTCTGGTCTACGCCTTAATCATGGTCATGATTTATGTGGCGTTTCGTTTTGAATGGAAGTTTTCACTCGGCTCCGTTGTCGCTTTGATCCACGATATCATCATTACCGTAGGCGTTTTTTCCTTGCTGGGTATGGAGTTCACCATGCCGGTATTAGCAGCACTGATGGCGGTAATTGG
>CAZOIG010000397.1:0-2231 GCA_964579235.1 uncultured Gammaproteobacteria bacterium | reverse complement strand
AAAAATAAACAGCTTTGCGGTTATACAATCTCCGACAAAAGAGTTCTTACGTACAGTGCCCAGGCCAAAAAAGAAATCAAAAACCACCAGGCAATTATTCTGTGCAGCCATTTACCCTCAAATCGAAGAGCTACTATACATATAACGCCATAATGTAAGACGAACGGTAGGTAGTACCATGGTTCAAATAGCGAGCCCCTCACGGCGGTCAGCAATACATCAGCGGCCAGCATTACGAGAAACGCCCAATGGAAAAAATTTCTGCGGCGCTCAAAACTCAATGATATGGGTGCGGGCGGGTAAAGCGCAGCCACCATTACGTAGTGGACCATTGCCCAAAGAACAAATAACAGAAAGACCCCAAATTCCCATTTTTCAACGAGGTTGAATGAGAAGGCGACCCACCAGTTAATCACCAGTATTAAGGTAATCGTGCCGGTGTACAGAATCTGGATTTCGTTCAGCGTACCTTCGTAGAAGCTGCGCACGGCGCCAGACATAATATGGGTTAGCGCCACACCAAACACGATGGACACCAGCACAACTATAAATTCAAACTCACTCAATTTAAAACTACCCTATATCGGTTGTATGACGATCGGTAAAAAGACTGGTGGGTCTTAAGTTGCCGATACAGTACTCAAAGAAAAATAAGAAAACCAATATTAACCCAAAGAGAGAGACTGTCCTCTCCATATTGGTCTTCTTCATGTTGCTATTTGAGCTATTACAACTAACTCTCAACGCACTAGTTCTTACCATGGAGGTTAAACAGCTTAGGACGGTTCTTAGTTCTAAAATCGTTCGGCGATTGACCCGAATACTTTTTGAACAAACCGGAAAAGTAGCTGGCGTCGTTTAACCCCACCTTAGCGGCCACCTCGCCAATGGGTAAATTGGTTTTCTTGAGCAATTCGCAAGCTTCGGTGTAGCGTAAACGCTGCAGATACTGCACGGGTGTCACGCCGGTAGCGTCCTTAAAACGACGATTTAGGGTGCGCTGGCTCAAACCGAACTGGTTTGCAACCGCTGACATCTCGATGTTTGGGCGAGCGATATTGCTCGATAGCCATAACTGTACCTGCAATACGTCTTCATCCGCGTGCAGGTCGCTTTTCTCTTGGTCAAAACGCAAGCGATCAAAGCTCTGCCGTGCCTCAGCAGAGAAATGTTGTGATAAGTGCTCTGCCACCTCAGCGCCCATAAAGCGGTGCACATGATGAATCGTGAGGTCGGTCAAAGCGTTGATACTACCTGCGCAATAGATGCGGTTGGCTTCGGTGATGAAATGCTGTCGTTTGAGCTGCACCAATGGGTAGTCGCGCGCAAATTGATCAAAATAGTGCCAATGAGTGGTAGCGGCTGAGCCATCCAAAAGACCCGTTTCGGCAATAAAACACACACCTGTTCCCGTGGCATTTAGAATCGCACCCCGTTCGTACTGTTCTCTCAACCAATCAACCAGGGCCGGGTTACGATTAACGATTGAACGCGGGTTTCGCCATAGGGCAGGGATGTACACCACATCGTATTGAGTTGAATCTATTTTGGTCTGTGCCTGCACTGCCAAGCCAGAGCTTGGCTTAATCAGCCCTGAATCTACGCCTAGAGTATAGGTTTCTATTTTGGGAAGGGGTGGCCCGCGTCGAACCAGTGCTGTTTCTCGCGCAGCATTCCAAAGCTCCAATGCGTTCAACGCACTTGTTGACAGCATGTTGTCTAGAAACAGAATCGCAATTTTCATGACTCGATTTTGTGGTCTGGATTAGTGGGCATTCGTACAAAAATGTACATTTTGGCTATTTAGACGCACACTATGACTTAAATACCATAATAAGGCGATTCGTTTTCACTACAATGTCATTGTTGACTAAACACGCACATATCGGAACCTCAGCATGACTCGTTTACCTGTAATAGTAGGATTCGGTGGCTATAACGCCGCTGGACGCAGCTCTTTCCATCACGGTTATCGGCGCACCGTTTTGAGAAGTCTTTCTGCCGAAAAGCAGGCCGAGACTATTCTCAGCCTCGGCAGCTTAATGGGCTTGCTTAAGAAAGAAGGGCAGGCATACCGCGATTTACAGGCTGACGAATTATGCGATCAAGACACGATTCTGGCGCGTTATCGTCAAACTATTGAAGACCACAGCCTGATTCGTCAGATCGACGATGAACACTTTGACCCAGATCATGTCCCCAGCGTGAGTGATATGACGCTGGACACTCAA
>CAZOIG010000396.1:0-6000 GCA_964579235.1 uncultured Gammaproteobacteria bacterium | reverse complement strand
AGTTGTGAATCTTGCCTTACTCGAATCAAATTTTTGGGGTTGCTGCCAAACTTTTAGAAATGCAAGTTGCAAGACTTCTTCGGCATCAGCAGAAGACTGTAAGGTCCGTAGTGCGAGAGAGTGAAACCTTTGAGTATGGCGTAGCACTAACGCTGAAAACGCTGCATCATTACCCGTTCGAATAGCTTCGATAAGCTCGTGGTCTTCTAGACTATTCATTAATCAACTCAGTAGTTTTCGATATAGTTCGCATAATAAACACGCTCTCGCACTAAATTTACAACTACCGACTCTCCATAGCCTCTTTGTGCGCTTTTCGTGCCGCTTTCATTGCCTCGCGATGCTTCTCGCGCATAATTTCCGCAGCCTGTTTGCGCTCTTCCTTAGTTATAGATCCATTCCCATCCAAATCGGTCGCTTCAAATCTGGATTGAGCATTAGCGATGAACTCATCATAACTAATCTCACCATCTTGATTAGTATCAACTTGTTTGCCCAAGTAGCGATCCATTCGGCGCTCATGATGTACGCGACGACGCTCATGATTTTTTCGCATAGCGTCTCGGCCCTCTTCTGCAATAACAGGCGACTCAGCTTCTGCGTGGTCATCGGCGTAGGCCGGGGCTGCAGTCAAGAAAAGAGTAGGAATAAGAAAAGCGATAAATTTTGTGTGTTTCATATCAATGTAACCATGTGGATTTGTTTGACTAAGATACGCCTCTGCTCATTAATCCCTGCACGAATAAAGAAACTTTCATCAATATTATTAGTTTAAGCCAACGCATACTTTACAATAAGGAGTTATGAACGGGACTTGGACACTTGCTGATCCAAGTCACAGAACGACACAACTACACTGACTCACCAACGCGGCCATGAGCACTGAGAATAACAAACAACCTGCCCCCAAGTCAGATGCTTGGAACACGTACTGGACCGGAGACAAAGACGGGCCAGCGTTTTCCAACCATGGTGATTCACAACCTGCCCTATTGGAGTTTTGGCGAAGCAACCTCAATGAGTTTCTGCAGGAACGAAAAGACCAACAGATCAAGTCTTTGGACTTAGCCTGTGGCAACGGAGCGGTTACGCAGTTGATACATCAATCTAAGGGCGAGGCGGTCGTAGAACTGCATTGTCTGGATGCCTCAAGCTCTGCGTTGAACAATGTTCAGGCTCTTCTACCAGAGGTCAAAACTGTGCTAAGTAGCATGCAACCCATCGAGCTAGCGGATGGCAAGTTTGACTTAGTTGTGAGTCAATACGGAGTTGAATACGCGGGCCTCAACGCGTTCGACGAAGCGGCGCGTATGGTTGCACCCAACGGCGCCATTTTTATGGTTGTGCACATGGTTGGAAGCCTTATCGAGGCAGAAAGCAAAGCCAACTTCTCTGCCATCTCGGAGTTGATAGACTCAAATTTTGTCGACCAAACAATTGAGGTGCTTAACAGTGTTCGGGCCAGAATCAAAGTCGACAATGCCGAGACTCAAAACAATTACAATCAAGCCTTTAAAAATCTAAATGAGGGGATCCAGTCGGTTGAGGGAATACTCACACAGTATGGACTGCACATAGCCTCGGGTACGGTACAACGTTTGTACAACGATGTTGCCAACATTATTGAAAACATCCAGAAATACGATCTAGACGAAGTTCAAGCATGGCTTGTGAACATGCGAAGTGAACTACACGCCTTTAAAACCCGTATGCAAACGATGGTAGATGCGGCTTTATCGCAGGACGAGTTTAATGACCTGTCAAAGCGATACGCAAGCTATGGCTTTACTGTGACCAAAGAAGGGACTTTGATCGATACCGCATCAGATACACCACTAGCTTGGGCTCTGTGCGCGAAACGTAGCTAAGCCATCCCTTTAACGCAACTCAACCGATTTAACTTCTCAAAAAAAGCATTATGGATGATCAAGCCAAGCAATGGGTCAATAGCCAATTATCTGACGCGGTTTATGAACTCATGGAAAAAGGGGTTTTCGATGAAGCACTCATCGAAGCGAAACCTGCATGGGCGCTGCCTAAGTCTTTAGTGATTGGCAAAGCGCGCATCAAAGGAAACGTCAATCACTTCTATTGGATATTGGCTGGCGATGCCCCAACCATGTGTATTGAAAGCAAGCTCGCTGATACGCCTAGACTGGCCATGCGGCATTTCGCCTACGCCTGGCAAAGAAATATCGGCTTAGACACAAAAGATAAGGAAGCCGAAGTCCAGAAAGCTGAAGCCCTGACACAGCTTACAGAAATTGACGAACTATGGGCGAGCTAGGGTTTACTTTAGTGAACCGCCCACCGAGACTATACGAAAAATAATAGACTCCGTATCCACCACTCATGCACTGTCGTTAACACGCGACACTTTGCGCTGAACAAGAATAAAAAAAGGCCGTGCTAAGCACGGCCTTTTTATTGGCTAGTTGAGGTAGAGATTACTCCCTACCTCACTAGACAGATCTTACATTTCGTAAACTAGACGCAAGTAGTAACCACGTCCGAATTCACGGTAAGTTGCAGGATCAGTACCACCGTTGAAACCTACCTCGATGAAAGGAGGAGCTTCGTCAGTGATGTTAGTGATACCGCCAGATAGAGTCAGGTTATCGTTAACTTGGTATGTAGCAACCAAATCGTGATAGATCTCTGAATCGATCTCTTGAATGTAAGTACCGTCTGGGCGGTTACCAGCACCACAGTTACAGAAAGTATCTGCATCCATGCTACCAACCCACTCAGCTAGGTATGTAACAGTCAAACCGTCATCGTTACCCCAAGAAAGCTGGGCATTGATCTTGTTCTCAGGACGAGCACCACCATCGGCAGCAGTCGGGTCAGTGTAACGACCAGCAAGATCTTCTTCGTCAGCACCTGGTAGAGCAGTACGACTACGCTCAATTAGGTTAGTCCAAAGAATCTTACCGTCCCAAGTACCTAAGCTGTTCTCAGTACCCCAAGTAAGCTCAACGTCAACACCTTTAGCACCTTGCTCAGTCAAGTTCAATGCGCCGTTCAATAGAACGTCTACACTGTAGTCGATTGGGCTACGCGTAATCAATGCACAAGCGTCTAGGTTCACATCGTTCGCACATTGGTTCAAGATCGCTTGCGCGCCAAGAGAACCAATACCGTCTTCGATTTGAATATCCCAGTAGTCAACTGTGAAAGTTACATTGTGGTTTTCAAACTCAGGTGTCCAAACAAGACCAGCAGTGAAAGTTTCACCAGTTTCTGGAAGGATGTTTGGGTTACCGCCTGAACGAGAAAGGATCTGCGCATCAGGTTGTACCGCTACACGCTCACAGCCAGGTGGCAATGCTTGTCCTGGTGCAGTAGCACATGGATCGTTTACAGTTGGGAAACCGTCAAATAGGCCGCCAAACAGAGTTTGGATACCTGGCTCACGGAATACTGTGCCGTACGTAGAACGCAATTTAACATTCTCGCTAGCAGCGAAATCTACACTGAAAGAGTAAGTTTCGTCACCGTCGAATACGTCGAAGTCGTCATAACGTAGACCACCGCCCAACGTTAAGCTTTGAGTGCCGTTATCAAATACTGGCGCCAAGAACTCAACAAAGACTGATTGGTTAGTAATAGAACCTTTACCAGCAGAGAACGTGTTACCAGTAACAGCGTCTTGTGCTTTAGCGGAATCAGGTACTACAGAACCAAACTCTTTACGGTAGTTATAACCCGCAGCCCAACCGATTTCGCCACCTTGTAGCTCACCGAAAGAACCATCAAGGAAGAAACCAAACTGAGTTTGCTCTTGTCTGAACTCGTCAACCAAGTCAGTCGACACATAGCTAACCATGTCGTCTGTCAAAGAATCGACCAAGATCTCACCAGTTGGACGATCAACTACACCGCCACCGAACAAGTTCAATGGTACGCAGCCTTGAATCAAAGTAGACGCATCAGTGATGTCTGTATAACACTCAGGTCGTCCGTCACCGTCTAAATCAGCTGATGGGCCCAATGCATTGTTCAAACGTACACCAGAGAACTGGCCGAAGTCAGTACTTTGGTTAGCTTGGTAACCTTTGTTAAAGAAAACTTCCCAGCTCGTTCCATTGATTTCGCCTTCAAGGGCTACGTCGAATTGGAACTGAGTGATGTTTTGCTCAAAACGGCGGTTTGTTTCGATCATACGACGACGTGCATCACGTACTGGCTCGTATACCAAGCCTGCACCAGTTGCAGCGTTGTAACGATCAACAGCTTGACGCAAGTAGTAGTTTTGCTCGCTGATACCAACATATGGTACGCCATCGAATACGCCGTTGAAGCCTGGATCACCAGTTGCGCCAGAAGCGTATGGAAGCGGAGCTAGCTCTTGAGCTGATTCACGGATGTTGCCACGGAACTCAGATTTGAACTTAATGTCGTTAGGAAGATCGAAATCAGCCGTTGCGAACAAGTTAGTACGCTCAAAAGGAGTTTGGAAGTAGTTAACCGGAGCATAGTTGTAGCTTGGTCCGCCACCAGGAGCCAAAAGACCCGCTTGGTATGGAGCTGTCGCAGGAGTACCTACGTTGAATCGGCCTTGGTTAACGAAAGTCAAACGACTTTGTGGAACACGCGAAGAACCAATACGGTAACAACCCGTTGGGTAAGGATCCGTTAGATTATTCTCACAACCCTCTGGGTAAATGTAGAAAGAATCTGTTAGGAATTCCCAAGGAGTATCACGTTGGAATGCTTCAGTTTGATCAACATACTCTAGACCGAATACGATGTTACCACCGTCGAATTCTTTACCAGCGACTAAACCGATAGTTGTATTATCAGCGCCGTTAGTGTTTTGGAACTCGTTGCGTTGAGCAGTCAACTCTAAACCTTCGTAGCTATCACGTGTGATGATGTTAACTACACCAGCAACCGCGTCAGTACCATACAGGATAGAACCACCGTCTTTAAGAATCTCGACGCGCTCAATCATGTTTGAAGGGATAGTTTGGTAATCCCCTTGGTCAACAGTACGACGACCGTTAACTAGAGTCAGAGTACGAGCAGTACCCATACCACGTAAGTCGATACGAACCGATCCGTCACCACCGTTATTGGTAGTAGTACCAATAGGTGAGCCAGAAGCAGCTGGTAAACGCTGAAGTACAGCACCGATGTCAGTTAGACCAGTAACGGCCAACTCAGTACTTGTTAGTACTGTCACAGGGCTAGCGCTGTCGAGGTTAGGACGCGAAATACGCGAACCTGTTACATATACCTCTTCAAGTGTCTCTGCTGAGTCTTCGTCAGTCGCATCTTGTGCAGTTGCCTGCATAGATACCATACCGACTGCCGCGCCTGTTAAAGCGCAACTGACTGCAAAGCTCAAAGGCTTTTTCTCAAATAACATTTTTCACACTCCTCAATGTATTGATTTGTTTGAGTGAACTCTTAATGTGCAAAACCGCAGCGCCCCCGATCATCAAGGGCTACCTTTTTAGGCGTGTTCGAAAACGAGCTTTGAAGGCGAGAAAGTACAGCTTTGCACTGTTTTTAAGGTCGCAAAAACGCACAACGGAGCGCGCTCTTTAAACCCATGGCCCGACATTAAATGATCTGCTTCATTATTACAAGCAGTTTAAGATGCAATGAATTTGTTGTTAAAAAGCGTAACAGTTGGTGTCAAAACAACCTTAAAGAGGTGAAATTCGTTAAAAAACCAACGATTGAAGTGAGAACCATCACACTAAAATAAATCTTGAGTAATACGATCAAACTTCAAATAGCGCCGAAACAGCCCTAAATGTGATTACTTTCTAGACGGCTGGCTAACAAACTAAGTTGTTTTTCCCATTTACGCCACTTCCCCAGTGAACGAGAGTGAATTTTCTCTCTGATTTGAACTGAACTAGCGGTAGCTGAAGCGCTACGGTTCTCAAAAAAGCGATAGCACTGAGGGTCGAGCTCTAGCCCCAACTCGGTCAGAAGACGGTCGATTTCTGGCTTAGTCACGTTTATTAAATTTTCGTATTTAAC
>CAZOIG010000395.1:0-2026 GCA_964579235.1 uncultured Gammaproteobacteria bacterium | reverse complement strand
GCGGCGGTGGCGGCGGTGCGTCTGGCATCATCTTCAACTCGAACCAAACTATCTTAATTGGAGCCGATGGCGGTGACGGCGGCGGTGGCGGTGGCGGCGGTGCTGGCGCAGGGGTTGAAACATCAGGAGACATTGGTGACGCAGCGGAAGCGGGTTTTGGCGGCCGAGGTGGCGACGGTGTTGAGACAGGATTTGATGGTGGAAGCGGCGGCGATGGCGGCGAAGGTGCTGAAGGCGGCGAAAATGGTGAAGGCGGCACTGCTGGCCCTATTGGCGATGGGTTTGTCACAATCGACTGCAATATGCCGTAACAAGGCTGACACAATAGCTGAGTCATATCCTCAAGCGAAGGGTACACAGATTTTTGTACCCTTCGAAAAAAACTTGCTTATTAACCCCTACAAATAAAGGCGCTTCTCGTGATAGGGATATCGAATGTCTTGAACCAAGAACAGTTGGCTCGTATTCATGAGCTGCTGGGAGAATCTGACTTTGTAGATGGCGGCCAAACTGCAGGCTATCGAGCTAAACGGGTTAAGTCCAATTTACAACTTGATCGCAACTCCAAAGGGTCTCAAGAGCTAGTCGATATCGTGGTCAATGCGCTTTCTAAAAACAAAGCGTTCTGTGATGTCACTCTTCCAAAAGCAATTAATCGGCCTTTGTTCTCAAAATATGAACCAGGCATGACCTATGGCTTTCATGTTGACGCAGCAGTCATGAACAAGCCTGATTGCTTGCGAACAGATGTATCAATAACGCTTTTTTTGAATGAGCCTGAAGACTATGAGGGCGGCGAATTAGTAGTTAAAACACCTTATGGAGACCAAAGTGTGAAGTTGAAGGCGGGTGACGCAGTGGCCTACGACTCATCGCGTTTACATGCAGTAATGCCCGTAACAAAAGGTCATAGAATTGTTGCTGTAACATGGGTGCAAAGTTTTGTGCGCGATGCTGAAAAACGCGTCATGCTCAATGAACTAATGCATATTCAACGCACTTTACATTCAAAAGCGCCAGACGATATGGGAACTGATCTCTCCTATAAGCTTTATCAAAATCTATATCGCATGTGGGCGGAAACGTGAGCAGGCAGATTGCCGTACTCAACAATCTTAGTAACGAAGATACTCGCGAACAGATTTGGCAAGAATGCAACAGAGACCGCTGGCTCTTTGGCCACTCATCTGGCGGTGATAGCGGCGTTTCTTTTTGGAAAATGGATTTAGACGACAGCGAGACTGTGTCTCACTTTTGGCAAGTCGCAAAACCTCAATGCGACAAGCTGGCTGGCGGCGATTTGAAAGTGATACGCCAGTACGCTAACGGCCATACCTACGGATTGGGTGGGCAGCCACACAAAGACGATACCCGGGAGGGGTGTTTTACGCTACTTTATTACCCAATGCCAAATTGGCAAGATACATGGGATGGCGAGACCGTTTACTACCATGACAACGGTGAAATACGTTGTGCGATCAAACCGAAGCCAAATCGCGGCGTTTTCTTTGATTCCAAAATTACCCATGTAGGGCGACCGCCCAGCAGATATTTTGGAGGATTGCGTGTAACCATCGCGTTCAAATTGGAACTATCGAATTAACACGAACGTGAAGCAACAAATCGGCTAAACAACGCTGTGCCAGTACCGATTGCAAACCTCTCCAAACCCCTGGCGCTCTAAGCACATACGAACTTTCGTTGATCGATTCGTTTTCGCTTAATTTGAACCAGCATCTAAGCCGTTAACCACCACCACAACACCTTGACGACTCAGTTCCTGCATTCGAAGCTTTTTTAGCGGTTCATATTGGGGTGAGTTGTAAAAGTCTAACTGCACCTTCGCGCTCGGGAACTTAATGATAGCAACCCAATTACCTGCCCACTCACCCTCAAGCACGTTGGGGTGGGCATCAGTTGCTAGTACCTCTGCACCAATCTCGGCTAGGTGCTCCAGCAACGGGTAACCGTACTCGGACAAGTAGGTTTGATAGTCTTTAACATCGATCTGTGCGATCACATAAAC
>CAZOIG010000394.1:0-1655 GCA_964579235.1 uncultured Gammaproteobacteria bacterium | reverse complement strand
AAAACTGGCAATGCCAACACGCCAACACTCACAAAAGTCCACCAAGATTGAGCATCAGGCGAATAAAACTTTATTCCAATCGAAATCAAACATACTACGCCCAGCAACAAAACCCAGCCCACGAAAGACTCAAGCTTTTGCGCTACCTGCGCAACATCATCAACCCACTCACCGAGTGCGTCGAACACGTTTTCAGCTAAGCCTTCTATTTCGCTGTTTTGAGACTGTGGCTCGGTAGTTTGCATGCCTTCTGCGAGTTCTAAGCGTAATACGCGGACAACACATCCATAAATTTGCTCAACTCAGCTTTAGGCAGAGCGTTGATGCCCGCAGCGGCGGCTCGACCACCACCGGTATCGAATTGTCGGCAAACGCTGTCAGCGCCTGTCTTATTGTTCAACGGCGCGCGAACACTCACCAAGTAATGCTCATTGCCGGTATCAGTAACAACCGCATGCGCTCGATCAGGTGCTTTATTGGCCAGTTCGTTACCGTAAACGCCGCTAACGCGTCGGGCCCATTTTTCATTAGGCAAAACCACCACAGCGGCAGACGAAGACTGAAACTCAATCGGCGCCTCACTCGCGCTTTGCATATCCTCGCGGTAGCCCGTTTCCAAAGTCTGATACGTATCAGCATCCTCGCGCATAAACTCATCAGGAGTTTTAAAACGTGAAGTGCGCTTAAACAACTCAGCGGGGTCGAAAAATAGGTCGTCCAAGCTCGCGCCATAGCCATTGTAATTTAGGTAAACACCTAAGTTTTTTAGCCGATTAAGATGCTTCTCTGAAAGCGCCAATTTCTTAGCTAAGCCAATCGCGCTTTTATCCAAGTTATCGCCAAACGTGCCCACAACCGCCCACGTAAGAAAGCCGCTATTAAGGTGCTGGTTGATCAGCAAGCTAGTGCATACATCCGGTGCAATATTAACGAGATTGACCAAATTGGGATGATTAGGTATCTCACCAGCGAAGTGGTGGTCACAGTAAAAAACATGCACACCTCGACCCAAAATGGTCAACAAGTCTTGCTTGTTTTTATCCATGGAGATATCAAGTACCGTCACAACGTCGTTTGCTTTAACGCGATCAACAATCTTGCTCAGCAAATTGATATCGCGCTTTACACCGGTGACTAACTCGCTCTCAACAGGGTTATTCAGGCGCAATTGCGTGAGCGCGCAAATACCGTCCGCATCGCCATTGAAACAATCGTAATATTTCATGCCAACGCCTCTTCCCATAGCTCGGCCTTAAAGCCTACGATGCCGCTCGCTTGGCCTTTACCCTGAGTGAGCAGAAATGGGCGCTTCACCAACATGCCATTTTGACTGAGCAGTTCGATTGCTTCATCAGAGCTCATGCTGGGTATGCGTTCTTTCATATTCAGTTCGCGGTACTGCATGCCCGACGTATTAAATAATTTACGTATCTCGCCAGAATAAGCTTGCAGCATCTGCTCAAGCTCAGCGGTGCTAGGGGCTTGCTCGGCAATATTGATTAGCTCTGCATCAAGTCCTGCTTCAGCCAAGAATTTGATGGCCTTTTTGCAGGTGCTGCACTTTGGGTAGTGATAGAGTTTCATTCTCGGATATTGGGGGGTATATCAGCGGTGTATCGTGGCAAAAGCGATCGATCACGCCGTTTTATTTATTA
>CAZOIG010000393.1:0-3510 GCA_964579235.1 uncultured Gammaproteobacteria bacterium | reverse complement strand
AATACGCGCGACTTCCGCAAGACCGAGCTCGTGGATCTCATCAGCCGTCATGTTGGTTGACGTGTTCGACCACAAAAAGTAGTTGTACGCGTTCTCGCCATCGGGCAATTCAGAAACACCTTGAGCCAATTCTGTAGTATTTGCGATGTCTTCATTCATGAACGCGATCACCGCCTCGTACGCTGGGCCGAAGTCTTCAAGCAAGGCTGTTTTTACTTGCTCGAGTAGCTCATCAGCGCGCTCTTGGCCAATCAACTCTTGCTCAACCAGCGCAGCGGCTTTTTCTTTTGCGTTGCCCCAGAGCGGCGCGTCGGTGTCGCTTTCTGCATCAAACGGCACACCGGTAATTAAGTCAGTAGACTGTTTAGTAACAATCTCGTAGGCAAAACGCGGTGCACGAATGCCGTCTGCAACGGCTAATTTAGTGCGTTCGGTTAATTGATTGATTGCTCGGCCACTCTGGCTAACACGAG
Organism: uncultured Gammaproteobacteria bacterium; assembly: GCA_964579235.1. Lineage (GTDB taxonomy): Bacteria > Pseudomonadota > Gammaproteobacteria > Arenicellales > Arenicellaceae > Arenicella. The sequence goes on along the minus strand of CAZOIG010000393.1, from coordinate 3,037 downwards.
AGACAAAGGCTTCCATATCGGCTTCGCTAGCCACCTCATGGAAGCTCATCAAGAAGGTCGGAAGATAAGTATGGTAACCACTCATTTGATGATAAATGTATTCGTGACGACGCCATTTATGAGCTTCTTGAGCTTCTTTGCCCATGTACGCCCACAAGTCATAAGATAGTTTGGCAGTATCGTTTAATGCGTCGTAGTCAAAGCTAGACTGCATAGTCGCAACCGAGTTGTTCATCCATTCGAGCTGCTTGTCTTCGGCGGCTTCGCTGAAATCATCCATTTGGTCGTAAAGCTCTTTACGGCCCAAGAACGTTAAAGACATTGGGCTGGTCATTAACTGCTCTTCGTATTGCTCATCTAACCACGCATTAAGGCGTTCCGACTCAGTTTGCACACTTACATCGTCGGTGCTTGCCGCGTTTTCAGCCGTAGAGCTTGACGGCGCATCAGCACCACAGCCACTCAAACCAATAGTCATTAATCCAATGGCAAAAACCGCCATCATGGAATTACGAATCTTTAAAGCAAACATGTAGTTCTCCTTAGAAAATAAAAATGCGTGGGGTTTAACAAGGCGGCTAACATCCTACATTGACACTCAAGTGTCAACTTTCTCGTCAGAACCTGTCACTCGAAGCGTGTGCGAAGACCGACTACTAACCGCTTTCTATTTATGCCTGAATACTGCTTAACAAGGCTTGAGTGCGCTCGCCCTTAGCCAACTCTGCTTGTTCGGCCAGAATTGATTCCAGCGTAGCGACGGTCGTCATTGGATTAGCCATAACCACTCTGAACACATTTAGCGGTGAGCGGTGATATTGATAAATATTAAAGCGCGTGCGTGACACAAAGGTTTTACCTGCAGCGCGTTGCTGTTTTTGCAGCCGTTTTGTAACCTGATCGAGCACCAAGTTGATCGCGTACTGCCTTTCGGGCGTGGCTTTTGCAAGAGTCTCTTGAATTCGCTGAGGTACGTAACGGTAATTTAAAATATTAAGCTCGGGTTCGGCGATCAACTCAAAGTCAGGATGTTCATCAATCAAACGCGCAAAAGTCTTAGCCTTCTTGACGTTCTCGTCGATCAAAATTTCGTAGCCACGACGTCCGATAATATGAAATGCAGCGTGTACCAACATTGCCATGCCGGGGCGGCTGCCCTCAATAGAGTACTGGCCCAAGTCCTTAGAGCCCGCGCGCAGTATGTATTCTGCATGGTGCTCAATCGCACTTAAGGTCGTGGGGTTTTTGAACACCACCATGCCCGCACCCATTGGCACATAAAGCTGCTTATGCGCGTCGATGGTAACCGAGTCAGCGCGTTCTATGCCGCGCATTAGAGGCTTATGAGTCTGGCTCATTACCGTGGGGCCACCCCAAGCGGCATCCACATGAAAGTAGGCTCCGTACTCGTGCGCCACATCGGCCATTTCGTCGAGCGGGTCAACCACACCGGTTTCAGTTGCTCCGCCTATCCCAACAATGCACATAACGCCGATGTTTCGCGCGGCCAGATCTGCACAGGTTTCTCGAAGAGCACTTATGTCGATTTTTGAATCTTTGTCGGTTTTAACCGAAACAATATTTTTGCGACCGATACCAAGCACATCAACCGCCTTGCCTAAGGAGTAATGCCCACGCTCAGACACCACAACCGCAATACCGTCGAGTTGTCGGTGCGCCAAGGCTGCCGGCAAACCCTCTTGAACAAGTCCAGCAAAATCGCCAGTCGGACGAAAATACTGGTTTCGAGCCACCCACAATGCAGTGATGTTGGCGGTGGTGCCGCCTGAGCAGAAGGCACCTAAGGCTCGACGGCTATTGTGTAGGTTTTCATCGTAAAAAGAGTCATCGCGCTCATACACCATGCCGTGCATCATGCCGAGCACTTGCCGCTCCAATGGAGTGAATGCTTTAGACGTCTCTATTTTTACGAGATTTTGATTAAGGGCTACCATGATCCGCGCTAGCGGCAGCATGAAGTAGGGCAAGGGTGTGGCCATATGGCCGATGAAGCCAGGCGCAGCCGTATGAACCGAATGGGCCACCAACTTTTCCATAACAAAGTCGGTGTAATCAGATACAAATTGGGGCACTTCGGGGATTTTACTGGTCGAGAAGTCGCCTTCAATTGCGCGCAAGGATTTTTCGCGCGCAACGATTCGATCAGTTAAAAATCCAGTTAAGTTCTTAGAAATTTCGCGATCAATTTGTCCAAGCGTACTGTTAGGCGCTTCGGGTACAGTGAAGATCCTATACAGGTTTTCTAAGCTCGCAGTCGCCAACGCCGGATCGTGCTCGATCGCGCTTAAAACAGAAGCTGGTTTTGCGTTGGACTTTTTCACGTTCAAATTCTTTTACGCTGCGTTGTAACTTTCCATTCAAATGGGCGCTTCTCAAGCACCGCCCAAAATGGGGGACACAGTATACCGTAGTTTCTAGCCTTTATTGGTTCGAGGGTAAAGATGGCCGCCAGCCAGGGCACTTCAGGCCAACAGGCGAGGCACGCTAATAAGCGAGAACTAAGTCTCTACTTGCCCAAGGTTTGCGTCGAGTACCGCGCTATTAATGACCGGATTGGCCGCGCAAAACAGCAGAGTCTGTGCAATCTCGCTAGGCTGCGCCAAACGGCCCATCACCACGTTTGAGCTTATCGCTTCGCGCAAGTCAGGATTAGAACTCAGGTGTTCGGTGAGCATCTCTGTTTCAGTAAAACCTGGGCAAACTGCAGCCGTATGAATGCCTCGACCCACCAGGTCTTGGCAGGTCGCTCGCATCTGGCCAATTACCGCGTGCTTAGACACCACATAAGCATGAGTATTTACCACCGCCTTAGTACCTAACGTTGAACTCACATACAGAATCGACGAACCCTCTGACATGCTCGGCAGAAGAATTCGATTGAGAATGCTCGCGGCCACCACATTCAATTCCAACACGGTACGCAAAGAATCAGCCTGCAGGTCGCTGACCGTATCTTTGGTCATCATCGCGGCGTTATGAATTAAGCACACTTCTGACGCATCGGCCACAGCATCTA
>CAZOIG010000392.1:0-5926 GCA_964579235.1 uncultured Gammaproteobacteria bacterium | reverse complement strand
ACATGCCCAAATTGACGATCAGCGCTATCCATAGCACACGTCTGAACAAGGGCGTTTGAAGTGCTTCGGCGTTTTCGACATGAGAGTGTGTGCAGCCAGGCATTATTGTGTCTCCAGGTTTGCAGGTTCTATTATGTGGTCGTACATGTCTTGAATCACGTGTTGTACGTGATGGTCGGCCGCCACATAGAATATTTGTTTACCTCGGCGCTCCGGGCGCACCATTCGCGCCGCTTTGAGTAGGCGTAGATGGTGGCTGACCAAGGGCTGAGACAAATCTAGGGTCTCGGCAATCTCAGTTACACTTATAGGTTGGTTGAGACAAGCAACGATTATGCGCAGGCGGCTTGTGTCGCCCATTAGGCTGAACAAGTCGGCGAGTTGCGAAATGCTTTCTTCTGAAGGCGTTGTCATTGCTAGGTTGCTAGTTTTGTTCATGTTTAAATTTAATATATAAATATATGTTTATATGTTTGCATAAAGTGATTCCTCAAGTCAAGTTGTATTGTGTAGAACGAACCAAGCTCGCCTTTGTCTAAGTCTTGCTTTATTCTTTATCCAACACAAAGTGAGTTCTACGCGTCCCCGGTTGGTTTCCGAGTGGTGTGCGAAAGACTGTAATCACAGATCAGTGCAGAATTAGGTGCGAGGTAACCTTATGCTCAAGAAATTAGGATTTCTGCTTGGCTTTGCCCTCATTTTGTTAGGTCTTTTTCTTACCACCGTTTTGCTGCCTCCGCATTTGCAGATTCGCAAGATTGAGCCAACACTGCCGGACCAAGCTGAGCTAAACAGACTTTTAGAGCAAAGCAACGGGCCGACCAAGCTAAGCTACTTTGTAAGCAGTGAGCAGAAGGGGCAACAGAGTTCTCTTGCGCACACGACGTTTGTCGTTGAATGGGGGGATGGCAAACTGTTTTTGGTTGACCTAGGTATGGACGAGGCCAACGCGATTGAATTTGGTGAGTTATTCGAGATGCTCAGAGGGGCTGACCCAGCGGTGGTGCATGGAACAGCAGCCTCAATTCTAGGCGACGATGTCAATCGCGTTAACGGCGTTGGCTTTACTCATCTACATGTTGACCACGTACAGGGTATCGAGACGATTTGCGCCACGCAAATCAACCAAGTCTTGGTATTGCAAACACCAGATCAACGTACAAAGCAGAATATACACACCGCCGAGCAAGCAGAGCTGCTGAAAAATAGTGACTGTGTTCGCCAGCTTGAGGTATCCAATGCGCAAAGTGTGAGCGATTACTTTCCTGGCTTAGGTATTTATCCTTTGGGCGGTCATACTCCAGGCAGTACTCTGTTTGCGGTGGCTATCCAAGATAAGCTTTGGCTGTTGAGTGGTGACACCACCAATTCAAAATCGAAGTTGTTGAACAATCAAGGTAAGGGTTGGGTTTACAGCTACTTGATGGTTCCTGAACATGTTGACAGAACCGCAGAGCTTAGAGTTTGGCTCGCCGAACTGGACCAGCAAGAGAACGTGACGGTGTTGGTTTCACATGACCTGCAGAGTATCCAAGACACTGGTTTGCAGAAGTGGTAATGGGGTCTCTCTTTACTATCCCGCTGCAGCCATTGATCGCATAGGCGTTTTGTATTCATGATTGATGTCAGTTGTTTTGCGTTCGGTCAGATGGGGATTCAGGTTCATGGCAGCAATTTCGTGCTCGCGCTTGATAAGATCGAAAGCGTTGCCTTGCGTCCCTGGGACCACGCCGAGGACATGTCTGAGCAACCCCAAGCCATTAGGTCAATGTTGGATCGAGCGGTGAATAGTCCTCGTGGCGACATCAGTCTAGGCCTAGGCAATATCAACCTAATGCCGGGGTTGATCGGCGAGAATAAAATTGCACACGTGGTTTGGGAAACAAGCCTAATTCCAGACGTTGACCTCGCCAAACTTGAAGGGTTTAAGCAAATTTGGACTCCGTCTGAGTGGGGCAAGCAAATATTACTGAACAATGGTATTGCTGATACCTTGATCCGGGTCGTACCTGAGGGAGTCGATACAAAGCTATACCGACCAACGCGCGAGAACCATGAACGCGAAAAGCCCACGCGAGAAAAGCCATTTAGGTTTCTATTTGTTGGAAAATGGGAAGAGCGCAAGGGCATCGATATTTTGCTTTACGCGTATTCGAACGCGTTCCGCGCAGATGAGCCAGTGGAATTGGTACTACATTCCTCAACCATGGGCCAGAATCTCAACTCTATTGTAAGCGAATTGGACAAGGTGATCGCGCCAAGAGTGCGCTCCAGCACATCCTTCAATTCTGACGAAATGGTGAACTTGTACAATTCTTGTGACGCCTTCGTTTCAGCCACCAGAGGTGAAGGTTGGGGGCTACCCATTATTGAAGCAATGGCGTGCGCCAAGCCTGTGATCGTCACCGACTACAGTGCTCACCTTGAGTTCGCGAATTCACAGAACGCCTATTTAATAGAGGTGGAGAAAATGATCGATGTTGATGATCCTGTGTTTTTTGATCCCAACTGCGACTTCGGTCAATGGGCTGAACCGAGCGCAGACCATCTAACGCATCTGCTGCGACACGTCTATGAAAATGCCCCTGAGGCCGATGAGCTGGGTGAGCGAGCGCGTGCGGATGTCAGTGCAAATTGGACGTGGGACTTAGCCGCTCAAAAAGCCCACTCAGAGATTCAGCAATTCAGAGAAAGCGTGTAATGCCGAGGTTTACCATGCAACTTGAACCGAGCAAGGGCAGCCAATCGTGAGCATGCAAGACGTGAGCGTGGTTATTCCGTTTAGAGGTGCAGATGCGCACCGAATTGCCAACCTGCAAAAAGTGTTTGGCTACCTGCATGCAACGCTCAAAGGAGCAGAGTTTCTGATCATTGAGCAGGATGACGCTAGTCTTATTAGGGATCTGCCTGAACTACGCCCAGCTCGCCTAAAGCTGATGCGAGACGCAGGACCATTTAATAAAGCTAAACTCCTTAATCTTGGTGCTCGGCACGCATCCAGAGACATATTGTTAATGTGTGATGCAGATATGATCATCTCTGGGGAGGCGCTCGAGCGCACGATTGCCGTGATCCGAAAAGATTTGGAGTTTGTTCGGCCCTATGAGCACCTTATAGATTTAGACGCTAACGCCACAGGGCAGTATTTGAGCGACGAGCTTACACCTCATTCCGAGCCTAGCTTAGGTGATGTTGCGCCATCTGACCGCTCGCAGTTTGGCGAGCAATTATGTTTAGCTGGGGGCGTTTTCGCGATTCGCAAAAACGCCTATGAGCGGCTCGGAGGGTTCGACGAACGATTCATGGGCTGGGGGGGTGAAGATAACGCGTTTTCTGATTTGGTGCAGAGACACGTCCCAACGGCTGCAGTCTACCGCGGTGGTGTGGCGTGGCATTTATGGCATCCTCGCTCGAACACAACAGAGCACGAACACTACCAAGACAATGTCGCCCTAATGACTCAACTTCGGTCTGCTCTAATCAATCTTGACTCGCGTGCCGAGCAAACTGAGCGTGAGTCTAAAGCTAAATATAAAGCTGAGGACGACTAGAGTGATGAACGGCTTGCTCTACTATTCCTTTACCCCAGAGTCAGGGTACGGAAGATCGGCATTAGCTTATCTGGAATATCTTATTCAAACAGGGCTTTCCGTACGCTGGGAGCCCTTAATTGAGCAAGATAACGTGCGGCATAGGTGGAGCGACCTGGAGCCATCACAGCGGCCTGTGCTGAATCTAACTTCTGCAAATAGTGAATCATTGTTGAATACCTTAGGGGCCGAGATCGACTACGACACCGTGCTGATTCACTCGGTTCCGGAAATGTTTAGCGCGCTGCGGGAAGAGGGTAAACGCAACCTCGGCTACTTCGCTTGGGAAACCGACGCCATTCCGCTGAGCTGGCCACCGATGCTTGAGGCGATGGATGAATTAATCGTGCCTTCAACATTTAGTGCCGCCACGGTTGAAAAAGCAGTGAGTACGCCGGTTTCTGTCGTACCACATATGTTCGAATGGTCAAATGCTGATATTCAGAACGCCAAAGGTAAACAGCTCCGTCGTGGGCTAAACATAGCAGACAGCACTTTTGTGTTTTACACGATTGACGAATGGGTGCCGCGCAAGGCTTTAAACAACACTATACGTTGTTTTCTGAATACGTTTAGCAAAGACGATGATGTGTGTTTTGTGGTTAAGACCTCTATCGTAGGACTCGATTTGGACTCGGAACAAGTGGACCGCCTAATGCCAAGCCACGACATAGTCGCTAAGATCATTGACGAGTATGAAAACCCTGCTCGGGTCATCTTGTTAAACCGTTTTATGAACGAAGAGGGCATGCACGCCTTGCATGATTTGGGCCAGTGCTACGTTTCAATGACTCATGGTGAGGGCTGGGGTCTTAACGCATTTAACGCCGCCCATTTTGCAAACTCAGTGGTTATCACAGGTTGGGGAGGGCAGCTCGATTTTCTTGATGGCGATTCTGCCGACCTGATCGATTACACTCTGAAGCCAGTCATTGAGTACCTTGGTTGGGAGTCCTACGCTAGGCCGCAAAACTGGGCGGTAGCGGATTCATCCCATGCCAGTAACTTGCTTAAGCTTGCGGTTCAAAATCCACAGCTTGTCGCGCAGAAAGGGCAGGCGCTTCAAGCTTTTGTACAAAAACATTTTGCTAAAACGCGTATCGGACCCAGCCTCATGCGCGTGCTTAGTTCCCAATCCTAATTATGAAAAATCAAAAACACTTTCACTTCGTATTTGGCCTAAGAGACCAAACTGAGCCGTTTCATTTGGCTTGGTATCTGTGCTTGAAGTCGTGTTTAGAGGTGAATAAGCCCGATAAAATTTCGCTCCATTATTTGAACGAGCCTTTCGGTCCTTGGTGGGAAAAAATAAAACCAATGTTGAATTTGGTTCAGATTGACGCGGATTTTGACTTTGGTCTCGATGAGTCCAAGTATCTAGACCACGCAGAAGGCCAGTTCATTAAACAGCATGGGTACCAGTACGCGCACCAAGCGGATGTGGTTCGATTGCAAGTTCTGCTTAAAGAAGGGGGCGTTTACGCCGATATTGATACCCTGTTTGTTCGACCTTACCCAGAAGAGTACTACGATGCCGAGTGCTTGCTCGGTAAAGAGGCGACCGACGAAGTGCACGAAACCAGCACCTTGTGTAACGCAGTGATTATGGCCAAACCACAATCGCGACTAGTTAGCGCCTGGCTTGAAAACATGTTTGAGGAATTTGACGGTTCTTGGAACCGCCACTCGTGTTTAGCCGCGGCGAAATTGAGTCGGGCGCACCCAGATTGGGTCAGAGTTGTGGATAAGCGCCATTTCTTCAATTTTGATTGCAGCTCAGAGGGCATCGCTGATGTGTTCGCAAAAGATGTGGCTTTACCTCAAGATCTGTACAGCATCCATTTATGGAGTCACATTTGGTGGGATGAATCGCGTACCGATTTTGTACGTTTTCACTCTGGCATGCTTACAGAAGAGTTTATCCAAAACTTTGATACTACCTACAATCTTATTGCGCGGCAGTTTCTAGATTGATTTCAAAGCCACCGCTCTCATGCGGCATATAGAAGCGCTGAAATTTCCATGCATAAGCTTGCAGATTGTCGTTTAGCGTCGACAAATGTTTCTCAAGTTCAGGTTCAGTCAAGCGTTTAACCCCCGCAATCGCTTTGTGGTGGCCTTCTTCCCACGCATTAGCACCATGATAGGTGTAGATGTATAACCACCCGAGTCCATTAAGAATCACGAAGCGCTTGTCTTCTTTGGCCAAGCGGAAGACTAAATCAGTGTCTTCACCGCGCGCAATCGAGGGGTATTCGCCTAGTCCATTTTTGAATCCAAGCATGGTCCCCTGTATGAGATTATTGGGAAATTTTTCTTTGGACCAGTCGTCCCAA
>CAZOIG010000391.1:0-17914 GCA_964579235.1 uncultured Gammaproteobacteria bacterium | reverse complement strand
TTACTAATGACCTCGTCATCGTGAGTAACGCACGCGCTCAATGCCTTAACGAGACGATATTTTTCTTTTGGTCTGAGAGTGTTTAGCGCTTTTAGTGCTTGGTCTAATCGCTTCTGCCAATCTTCGGAAAAAGAAAGATTGGTGTGGTGAATGTCGAGTGTATCCATTCCCGCCCTAAATGCTTTTTGCGCGTTTTGCAGACCCTGCGCACCCGCATCGGTCTGTCCGTTGGAAGCAACTATTGAAATAACTGTATTTACTTCCTCAATGAAATCTTTAATTTGTCCCTTACCATGAATAGAACTACTTGAAGGAGATGTCGCTTCTAGAAGATATTGGCGCACCAAGCGAGACAAGCAATATTCAAACGAATCTACCTTGTTGTCGATGATAACCATCAAATCGATTGTTCTAACTATTTTACGAATATCCTCAAGTGGGCGACGCTTAAGGGTTGGAAAACATATTTCCACCAGCGGTAGCCTCTGTTCTTCACTGATCGGTGGTGTAGACGTTACCAGATGGTTTAGCTTGTTGGCACTGATATCGCCCATCGTTTGATTTACGATTAATTGTTGCTTGTGATTGATCTCAGGGTCGGTGTCTAGCAAACAGAAAAATAAGACTTCAGGTACCCACTCTAAACTATGGGCGGCCGAGCTTAAACCTTTTGGTATTTCAGCGGTAAGCAGCCCTGCAGCCAAAATTCTTTCTAGATCTGGGTTACCAATATTCTCAATCAGCGTTTCCGGATTGAAAAATCCGCCGCTTGCCTTGGCTTTATTGCGTTTACGCTGTTCTTGTTCTGCCTTCTCAGCTTGTAGGTGCTCGCGTCGCTCATCAGCCTTAAGCTGAATGGCTAAATCTTTGATGTGCTCACTACGAAAACCTTTCTCTAAGCGTGTAATTCTTGTTTCCAGCGGAGGGTGTGTGGCGAACATAAAGCTCTTAATGCCACTGCTAAATAGCATATGGCTGACCTCCTCTGAATCTTCTTTTAGGTAAGAAGAATGACCGTAGGCTGCTATCTTCTTCAGAGCACCAGCGATGCCTTCGGGGTCACGTGTAAACTGAACTGCAGATGCGTCAGCCAAATACTCTCGTTGGCGCGACAATGCAGATTTCATCCAGCGAGCGAAAAACAAGCCTATATAACCGATCATCATCAAGGCAGCGCCAACCGCAACAATTGCCGCCCCACTATTGTCTCTAGAGGACGACACTCTATAACGACTACTGTGGAGTAATTTTCTGCCCAAAATGGCTATGATCAAAATACCGAAAATCACACCCATCATGCGAATATTAATTCGCATATCGCCATTGAAGATATGGCTGAACTCATGCGCAATCACACCCTGTAGTTCAGCACGATCTAACTTTTCGAGGGTTCCTTGTGTTACAGCAACGGCCGCATCGGCTGCTGTATAGCCAGCGGCAAATGCGTTGATGCCAGGCTCGTTTTCCAAAACATAGACTTCTGGAACTGGAGTTCCCGATGCAATCGAGATTTCCTCAACCACGTTATACAAACGGCGCCGCAAAGGATCTTGAGTATCGGGGGTGACAATTGCGCCGCCCATGTCTCGAGCAACCTTTCCACCACCACTGCGTAAACTGCTTATTTTGCCCAGGCTCGCCAGACCAATGACTGAAGCTGTTGCTATGCTTGAACCGACCAACAAATCCAAGTTATTCAGTACGATAGCCGAGGAAAATATGCCCGAAGCCGACACTGAATCGCCGACACTATTGGCTGCCAATAGAAACAACACTAGAAGATCCACAGCGAGGACGATAAGCAGCGTCACGCCAACGAAACTCCAAATTATCCAGTTTGACTGACGTCGGGCCTTATCCTGGTGCTCAAAAAAATTCATTACTTAAAGCTAGAGTTAAAACGCAGACGAAAACTAAAAGCTCACCGACGGTGCTGATCGCATATCTTCGTCTTCTATCTCAAGTAATTCAGCAGATTGGAATTGAAACCAGCCAGACAAAATATTAGATGGAAACTGTTCGATCATGTTGTTGTACATCATCACCGCATCATTAAATGCCTGACGAGAGAACGCGACTTTGTTTTCAGTCGAGGTGAGTTCCTCGGAGAGCTGCATCATGTTTTCGTTGGCCTTCAAATCAGGATACGATTCGGCCAATGCAAACAATCGCCCTAATGCACCACTCAAACCTTGTTCTGCTGAACCCAGATCTTTCATCGCCTGGGCGTTGGTCGGATCAGCTTTCGCATTATTCAAACCTGTTACGGCTGTATTCCGAGCCGCAATAACGCCTTCCAAGGTTTCTTTTTCATGCGCCATGTAGGCTTTTGCGGTTTCTACTAAATTGGGAATCAAGTCATGTCGACGAGTCAGTTGAACGTCGATTTGCGCGAAGGCATTTTTATACTGATTTCGACCCGCGACTAAACGATTGTATAAGCTTATGCCGTAAACGATGATGCCGACAAAAATCAGCAATAAAACAGTACCGGTTCCCATAGTGTTCTCCTAATTGATAAACAGGTTAGATGCGGAAAATAGTTATAAGATTGTTATAGCAGAAAACTTTCTGGTTTGGAAAAATGACCCAAAGAATTTCCTAATGTTCACTTTTAGGCTTATCTTCATAGGGTCATATGACAGGAATCAGAACAGAAATAAAACGGGCATAAAAAAAGCCCACTCAAACTGAGTAGGCTTTCTAAGCAAAACGATAATTCCACTTAGCGACGTTTCATCACTTTCTTAAGGGCCGCTATTTGAGCTGCAGCCTGAGCCAATTCAGCTTTGGCACGTGCATAATCGATGTCTGCCTTGCTGTCCTTCAATGCTTGCTCAGCTTTGCGTTGCGCTTCAAGAGCAGCGGCTTCATCTAGATCGTCGGCTCGAATTGCAGTATCAGACAGTACTGTAATCTTTTTTGGAGTGACTTCGAGAATGCCGCCAGAAACATAAATGACTTGCTCCTCGCCTTCTTCAGTTTGAATGCGTACGTCACCTGGTTTCAGATTAGTGAGTAGCGGAGTGTGTTGTGGATAAATCCCCAATTCACCAGCCGCCGCAGTAGCAATAAGCATCGTAGCTGAACCTGAGAATATCTCATTCTCGGCGCTAACAACTTCAACTTGCATTGTGCTCATATCGATTACTCTTTTCTATAGTGGCTTGAATCTTAACCATGCTCTCCAAAGGAACCACGGTTAAGAATGTTGCAACACCTTATGCGTTAGCCATCTCTTTTGCTTTTTCGTGAACTTCTTCGATGCCACCAACCATGTAAAACGCTTGTTCTGGGATGTCATCGAGCTCGCCACTTAAAATAGCTTTAAAGCCAGCAATTGAGTCTTTTAGTGAAACGTACTTACCAGGAGAACCCGTAAATACTTCCGCTACGAAGAAAGGTTGTGACAAGTAACGCTGAATCTTACGAGCTCGCGCTACCGCTTGCTTATCTTCTTCAGACAATTCGTCCATGCCTAGAATTGCAATGATGTCGCGCAATTCTTTATAACGCTGCAACGTGTTTTGTACGCCACGAGCTACTTCGTAGTGATCATCACCAATGATTTGGGGATCCAACTGACGCGAAGTAGAATCAAGTGGGTCTACCGCAGGATAAATACCCAATTCTGCAATTTGGCGTGACAATACTAATGTCGCATCCAAGTGAGCAAACGTTGTCGCTGGTGAAGGGTCTGTTAAGTCATCCGCAGGTACGTATACAGCTTGGAACGACGTAATCGAGCCAGTCTTAGTCGATGTAATACGCTCTTGTAGTGCGCCCATCTCGCCAGCCAGTGTAGGCTGATAGCCTACCGCAGAAGGCATACGGCCTAGAAGTGCTGACACCTCTGTACCCGCCAATGTGTAACGATAAATGTTGTCGATAAACATCAAGACGTCACGACCCTCATCACGGAAGTACTCAGCCATAGTCAATCCTGACAATGCAACACGTAAGCGGTTACCTGGAGGCTCGTTCATCTGGCCGTAGACCATGGCTACTTTATCAAGTACGCCAGCTTCCTTCATTTCGTAGTAAAAGTCGTTACCCTCGCGAGTACGCTCTCCAACACCAGCGAATACAGACAAACCTTCTTGCTGTACAGCGATGTTGTTGATCAATTCCATCAACGTTACGGTTTTACCAACACCGGCACCGCCAAACAAACCAATCTTGCCGCCTTTGGCGATAGGCATAATCAAGTCAATTACTTTTACACCTGTTTCCAAAATGGTTACATCAGCTGCTTGATCTGCGTAACTTGGAGGCTCACGGTGAATAGGGTCGCGACGAGCCGCTTCAACATCTCCAGCGTTATCAACCGGGTTACCTAGAACGTCCATAATGCGTCCAAGCGTACCTTCGCCAACTGGTACAGAAATTGGAGCACCAGTATCTGTCACTGCGAGGCCACGCTTAAGACCATCGGTCGCGCCCATAGCAATTGTTCTTACAATACCGTCACCAAGCTGCGCTTGAACTTCAAGCGTTAAGCCAGCTTCGTCTACCGTTAGTGCGTCATACACTTTTGGTACAGCGTCGGCGGGGAATGATACGTCTACAACCGCGCCAATAATTTCAATAATGTTACCGGAACTCATAATTGTGTCCTCTTAAACCTACGTTTTTTAAATGCTTTCTATGTAAAACTGTTGTGAGTCGACTAAACGGCTGATGCGCCAGATACGATCTCGGAAATTTCTTGAGTAATTGCTGATTGACGAGCTTTGTTGTACACCAACTCTAAATCAGAGATAAGATCACCGGCGTTATCACTAGCAGCCTTCATAGCGATCATTCGTGCTGACTGCTCACACGCTACGTTTTCCACTACCGCCTGATAGATTTGTGACTCTACATAACGCTTAAGTACCGTATCCAAGATAGGTTTAGCTTCTGGCTCGTAGATGTAGTCAAACAAGTCAGGCACGTCATCGGCGGCCGCCTCGTCTGTGTCTAATGGCAATAATTGAACCGAATTAGCCTTTTGAGTCATCGTGTTTACGAACTCATTCGAAACGATGTACAAACGATCAATGTTTCCCTCTTCGTACGCCGTTAGCATCGAGGTGATCGCACCCAACAGGTCTTGCAACGCTGGATTGTCACCATAATGCGACGCTTCTGAAATAACGTTACCGCCAGCGCGTCGAAAATATCCAAGCGCTTTTGAACCAATCGTAGCGATGTCTATTTCTACACCTTTGGCATCCCAATCAGCCATTTCACCCATGGTCTTGCGGAACACATTCATGTTCAAACCACCGCAAAGACCACGATCTGAGCTCACCACAATGTAACCGACGCGTTTTACTTCGCGCTCGATCGTGAAAGGGTGTTTGTACTCTAGATTGGCGTGCGCGATATGGGCAACCACTGATCGGATCTTAAGCGCATAAGGTCGCGCAGCAAGCATACGATCTTGCGCTTTACGCATCTTACTTGCTGCGACCATTTCCATGGCTTTGGTGATCTTTTGCGTACTTTTAACGCTACTGATCTTATCGCGAATTTCTCTTCCGACTGCCATTGCTATTTAACCGATAATCGTGAGTGGATACTTAACCTAACTTTACTGCTTAGAAGTGATTAGTAACTACCGTTAGCTTTGAAGTCTTTCAAAGCGGCGTGCAGTTGTTCTGTTACTTCATCAGTCAGCTTAGGGTTCGCGTTGATGCTGTCGATCATGTCGCCAAAATTGGCTTTCAAGTGCGCTTGCATTGCTGCTTCACAAGCACCGACTTTTTCTTTCTCAACGTCATCGAAGTAACCTTCGTTAGCTGCGAACAGTGATGCTGCAATTTCAGCAGTTGACATTGGCGAGTACTGAGGTTGCTTCATCAACTCAGTTACGCGCTCACCGCGAGACAGTTGTGCACGAGTCGCATCATCCAAATCTGATGCAAACTGTGAGAACGCTGCCAATTCACGATATTGAGCCAGCGCCAAACGAATACCACCACCCAGCTTCTTAATGATGTTGGTTTGCGCAGCACCACCTACTCGAGATACAGATAGACCTGGATCTACCGGCGGACGAATACCAGAGTTGAACAAATCGGTTTCCATGAAGATCTGACCGTCGGTAATCGAAATTACGTTAGTCGGTACGAACGCGGATACGTCGCCAGCTTGCGTTTCAATAATTGGCAGAGCTGTCAAAGAACCGGTTTTACCTTTAACACCACTACGACGCTCTACTTCATCCGCATTGATACGTGATGCACGTTCGAGTAAACGTGAGTGCAGATAAAATACGTCGCCTGGATACGCTTCACGACCCGGAGGACGACGCAGTAGCAATGATACTTCGCGGTATGCCACGGCTTGCTTAGACAAATCATCATAAATGATCAAAGCGTCTTCGCCGCGATCACGGAAGTACTCACCCATTGTGCAACCAGCGTATGGTGCAATGTATTGCAATGCCGCAGAGTCTGAAGCGTTAGCCGCGACCACAATGGTGTAGTCCATAGCGCCGTGCTCTTCTAGTTTGCGCACAACACCGGCAACAGAAGACGCTTTTTGACCAATCGCAACGTAAATACATTTAACGCCGCTGGATTTTTGGTTGATGATCGCATCAATCGCAACCGCCGTTTTACCAGTTTGACGGTCACCAATGATTAACTCACGTTGACCACGACCAATCGGCACCATGGCATCAATTGATTTGAAACCAGTTTCTAGCGGTTGATCTACACCCTGACGCTCGATTACGCCGGGTGCGATTTTTTCGATAGCTGAAAGCTCAGTCGTTTCAATTGCGCCCTTACCATCGATTGGCTGACCCAGTGAATTAACGACGCGACCCAATAGTTCCTCACCGACAGGTACTTCAAGGATGCGACCGGTACACTTAACTGTGTCACCCTCGGCGATGCCCTTGTAGTTACCCAAGATTACCGCACCTACTGAATCTTGCTCTAAGTTAAGAGCCAAACCGTAAATGTCGCCTGGGAATTCCAACATCTCGCCTTGCATGGCTTCAGTTAAGCCGTGAATACGAGCGATGCCGTCGGTTAAGCTGACTACAGTACCTTCGGTACGAGATTCAGCCGCTGCTTCAAAGTTTTTAATCCGGTCTTTTATCAGGTTACTGATTTCGGATGGATTTAATTGCGTTGTCATGACCCTAAGTCCTCAACGTTAGTGTATTAATTAGCGCATTAACGCTGTAGTTAATTTTTCGATTCGGCCTTTGGCAGAGCCGTCGATCACAAGATCTCCAGCTTTAACAATGGCGCCACCCAAAAGATCGGCGTCAACTGTTTCTTCAATTGTTACCTTAAGCCCTAGCTTTGCCTCAAGTGCACCAGCAAGAGCTTTTTTCTGCGCAGCAGTCAAAGCTCTAGCGGTAATCACTTCAGCGTTTAGCAAGGCTTCGGCCTTGGCGACCATTTCCTCGTATTGCTCTGCAATCTCAGCCAGTGCTTCAGTACGGTTGTTTTTAGCCAACAAGCGCACAAAGTTTTCGGTTCCTTCTGGGCTTTTCTTCCCCGCTAGATCGTTTAACAAATCAACGATTTGTTGTTCGGATACGCGTGGATCACCCACCAAAACTTTAAATTGGCTGTCTTTTACAACTGCGGCCAGAGTGCCGAGCACTCCGCTCCAAGCATCAAACGCTTTCGCGTCACGAGCGAGTTCGAACACAGCTTTTGCGTACGGTCTTGCTATGGATGCATTATCTGCCATTGTTTCTACCTATTTGAATGCGGTCGACAACTTAGCTTGCTTTGAGCTGTTTGACGAGATCGTCTAACAGTCCAGCGTGAGCCTTTTCATCGATTTCTTTATCAACAATCTTGCTGGCTGCTGCTACCGCGATAGAAGACACTTGCCCTCTTAGTTCTTCGCGCGCTGAATGAACACTTTGTTCTACTTCAGCTTGAGCTGATGCCACAATTCGCTCTTTCTCACTGACGGCCGTTTCTTTGGCTTCGTCTACAACTGAATTCCCACGCTTTTCGGCGTTAGAAATAATCTCAGATGCTTGAGCTTTTGCGTCGCTGATCAGTTTTGCCGCTTCTTGTTCTGCCACTTCTTGGGCTTGTTGGCCTTTTTGAGCCGCCGCAAGTCCGTCAGCAATTTGCTCTTGACGGGCTTGCATAGCTTCAATCATTGGAGGCCAGACAAACTTTTTGCAGAACCAGACAAATAGAAAGAATGCGAGCGTTTGACCGAAAAGTGTCAAATTCATATTCATGATGTATTCCCTCTAAACGGATGGTCTACTAATTGCTAATAATGTTTTGAGCTAGCCTGCCTTATGCAGCGCTTGATGCCTTCAACATTTCTAGTACGCTTGCGTCAACCAAACCTGATGCGAACAAGAAGTACAATGCAATCGCTACAGCAATAATCGGAATAGCGTCGATCAAGCCAGCGAGTAGAAACATTTTAGTTTGCAAAGAGTTTGCAAGCTCAGGTTGACGCGCACAGCCTTCAAGAAAACGGCCGCCCATTAGGCCAATGCCGATCGCTGCGCCAACAGCTGCTAAACCCAACATAATGCCTACGGCAATTGCGGTTAAACCTACGATAGTACCCATTCTGGAGCTCCTATTTTTTAGCTAAATTAAAAAGAAAAACGTTAATAATACAAATTAATGTGCTTCATGAGCCTGGCTCAGATACACAATAGTCAACATCATGAAGATATAAGCCTGCAGGGTGATGACAAGAATATGGAAGATAGCCCAACCTAACTGAGCCACACCTGCGAGGATGCCTAGGCCAAGACCTGCGCTGTACATCATCGCGATCAAAATAAAGATCAACTCACCCGCGTACATGTTGCCAAACAATCGCAAACCAAGTGAGAGCGGTTTAGCCAATAGACCAACTAGCTCCAATACTAAGTTAACGGGTAACAGCCACGGACCGAAAGGTTGGAACGAAAGCTCTTTGGCGAATCCACCAAGACCCTTCATTTTGATGCTGTAGTAGATGATCATAATGAAAACAGCCAATGCAGTACCGAGCGCAATATTGACGTCGGTTGATGGCACAATCTTCATGTATTCGGCGACGCCGGTTTTTAGGAATAGCTCTGGAATCCAATCAACGGGAACCAGATCCATTAAGTTCATCAAGAAAACCCACACAAAAATCGTCAACGCCATTGGCGCAATCCATAGATTTTCGGCTTGCTTGGTAAACGTCGAGTCTTTGCTGTCGTTAGCAACATCTACAAGCGACTCGATAAAACACTGGAATTTGCTGGGTTTGTCAGCTGAAAAACTGCGCGTAACACTCATGAACATCCAGAACATGATGAAGGCTAAACCAACAGACCATGCCATGCTGTCTACGTGAATCGCCCAAAAGCCCATTTCGGCTGCTTCTTGCGCGCTGCCAGCCAAACCCCAAGTGCCGTCCGGAAAGCGTCCGTATGTAAGGTTGGTAAGGTGGTGGTTAATGTAACCAGCGCCGGTAAGTTCTTGTCCTGAAGCCATTGTCTATAAATGTCTGCGTTAAATCGTTCGTTACCGCTACGTATGTGGCGCTACCTTGTTAAAGAGAAGCGATCATACTCTTGTGATCGAGTTTTTCGATTCGACCAAAGTAGTAGCATATAAACCAAAACTGCGTCCTACATCGTGCGCTGGTCTAACACCAGCAATGACAACCAAGTTACGATGAGCGCCGCTATTAGGTACGCGATTGTAAACGGTAATATCGCAACTTGTATGACGAATACCGCTATGGCGAACATCGTCAGTGTCAATAAAACTTTCGTTACTTCAAACTGATAAAAGCGCTGCAGCATCATTACCGCTGGTGCCATCTCATCTACGCTTGCATCAGGCTGCTCGAGCTGGTCACGAATGACCGAAGTTCGAGCCTTGAGGGCTATATATAAGTTGGCAAGAACTGCGATCCCACCACCGAGCAGTGCGGATAATCCTTCATAAGCTGTGAAACAAACGTATATGGTTAAAGAAAAAGTCAATGTGGCGACCATTTGCAGCAAAGCCAACTGTAAAAGCGTTTTGCTTGATGAGGTCTGACGTTGTGATTTTTCTTTAGTCTTGGTTTGCGATTCAATCAACCTATGCTTCTTATCCTAGTGCTTATTGTCGCAGCAAAGCTCGTCTTAATGAACGACCAGGCCTTGTACAATTTGCCCTCTTTTTACGGTCGCGAAGTATATAGATAGCTTTGATTACGCGCAATGATTTAGGAGGTAATAATTTAATCAAAAAAGCGCCTCTAAAAAGGCGCTTTTGGGGCGATTTGATATTGCCTACTTAATGTGAGCGATTATCCCGTCTAGGATATCCAGGTTCTTATACTCAATTATTAGTTTACCTTTGCCCTTGTTATCCTGAACGGTCACTTTAGTGCCAAGAACTTCTGCTAAGTCTTCTTCTAAGCGAGAAATATCGGCGCTCTTTTTTGCCGCCTTTTTCTTCTTAGGTGGATCGAGGTATTGTTTTACCAATGCTTCAGTTTGTCTCACCGACAATGATTTGGAGAAGACTTCTGCGGCCGCCCAATCTTGCTGCTCCGTAGGTAATCCTAACAGTGCTCTGGCATGGCCCATCTCGATCTTGCGGTGCTCCAATAATTGGCGTGCTCCATGACTCAATGACAAGAGTCTCAATAAGTTGCTAACGGCTGCCCGAGAACGGCCTACGCTTTTGGCGGTTTCCTCATGAGTCAATTCAAACTCATCCACTAAACGCTTGAGGCCCATAGCCTCTTCAACTGGGTTAAGGTTTTCTCGTTGAATATTTTCAATGAGTGCGACCGCCATCGTGGCTTCATCAGGTATTTCCCGTATAAGGACAGGCACTTCATCAAGTTCGGCTATCTGCGCAGCCCGCCAGCGACGCTCGCCCGCGATAATTTCATATTTATCTTTACCGATTGAGCGAACCAAGATCGGTTGAATAATGCCCTGCGATCGGATTGACTCCGCCAACTCTTCCAAGGACTCCTTGTCCATATTTGTTCGCGGCTGATATTCGCCCGGTTGGAGTTTTTCAATCGGCAGCGCATTAGTTGGGTTAATCGATGATGTTTTATCACCGGATTTAGGGGTTTCTAAAGTTGACGCACTCAGTAAGGCGTCTAGACCCTTGCCGAGTCGTTTCTTCTTTGCGTTCATGATGATGCTTTTCCTAGTACTTCTTCAGCGAGCGCCATATACGCTATGGCTCCTTTGGAGTGAGGATTGTAATCAATTGCCGACTCACCATAACTAGGCGCTTCGGCCAACCTTACGTTCCGCGGGATAATCGTTTTATACACTTTGTTTCCAAAATGTGTTTTTAGTTGATTACTAACCTCGCCCGACAAACTATTGCGAGGGTCGTACATAGTTCGCAGCAACCCTTCGATTACTAGATCACGGTTCAAAGAATCTTTGATTTTTCGTACAGTAGAAACCAAGGCACTTAAACCCTCGAGCGCAAAGTACTCGCACTGCATAGGAATCAGTACAGAGTTTGACGCCACCAGTGCATTAATAGTCAATACATTTAATGCGGGCGGGCAATCAATGAAAATATAGTCGTAGTTGCTAGAGATGCTATCGAGAGCTCGCTGAAGTCTCAGCTCTCTACCAATTTCATTGAGAAGCTCTACTTGTGCACCTGCCAGATCACCGTTCGCGGTGATTAGATCAACCCCACTATCACTACTCACCACGCACTCTTGCGCGGTTGCCTCAAGCGTGAGTAATTCATAAACCGTGCCGTTGACATCATCTTGATCGATACCCAGACCCACGCTGGCATTACCCTGCGGGTCCATATCGATAAGCAGCACTCGCTTACCGTGCTTGACGAGCGCCGCACCTAAGTTAATGCTGGTTGTTGTTTTGCCTACGCCACCCTTTTGATTGGTGACTGAAATTATTCGCGCCATTTCGAAACGGATTCGGCTACTTTTGGGGGTGCTAGGTTATCACGCGAACTGGGGATAAACGAGTGCTTTTGCAGCGATACAACTGCTCAACCTTTTTGTTTAGATTAGTCTTTTGGTCGAATCACGACTAGATGCCTTTGCGCTTCTAACTCTGGCACTGCTAAAGCATAGGTATCGTATTTATAGTTGAGCTTTTTAAACTCTCGCATTTCCTCTTTATCGAGTTGCCCTTTCATGGCTAACCATCGACCTGATTCGCTAATAGTTTGTTTAGAGCCTTCAACAAAGTCACTTAACGAAGCAAATGCTCGAGCAGTAACCATGGCGTACTTTTCTTTAGGCTTGTAATCCTCGATACGAGAGTTTTCTACCTTGAAGTTTTTAAGGTTTAGCTTGTTGGCTGCGTACATTTGAAACTGTGCCTTCTTGCCGCGCGTTTCAATCGAGGTAACCTCTAGTGCCGGCGATAGCGTTGCCAAAACCATACCGGGTAGACCTGCCCCACTGCCAACATCTAATAGGGTGGCGCCTTTCATGTAGTGCTTGATGCTGGCGCTATCGAAGATGTGTTTGGCCAGCATCTCATCAACTGTTTCTATAGACGTCAGGTTATGAGTTTTATTCCACTCCTGCAGTAAGTCCATGAACTCTATAAGCTTAGCAATGGCCCCATCTCCAAATGAGATGTCCATCGACTCTAAGCCGCTAACAAGCCTTTTCTCTATGGCTTCTTTAGTAAATGGTTGAGTGCTCAAAAGGGTTTTCTCTTGCAGGTCATTGCCGCTTAACGTGGCGCTTTGTGATTGGGTATTCAAAGTAATAAACGAAGACTCTGTTAGTACAATCTGTTGTGAGAACAGAATTTAAACACAGCGACATTATTAATTGTGGCTTTTAACGCTCAAAGCCACTAAATAGCCATAAGTTATCCAGTAGTCCTGAACGGTAATTTTAGGCCGCTTTTCCGTGTTTTTTTAGATAAACCAACAACAAAGATATAGCCGCTGGAGTGACTCCCGATATTCTTGCCGCTTGCCCAACGGTTGCCGGTTGGTGGTCATTTAATTTTTGCGCTACCTCGTTCGATAAGCCTGTAACCTTAGTATAGTCAAACTCAGTGCTAAGGCTCATATGCTCATGCTTTAGCTGTTTGTCCACTTCCAACTGTTGGCGCTCTATATAGCCGTGGTACTTAGCCTGGATCTCTATTTGTTCAGCTACCGAAGGGTCGGTAATGGCTTCACCCGCCCCAGGCAAAGTTAATAGGGTTTGATACGTAACTTCAGGGCGACGCAACAATTCCATTAAATTAGCTTCTCGTTTTAGAGTGTTGCCGACCACTTTCTGAGCCACATCATCTGGAACAGTTCCGGGTCTCAACCAGGTCGCGCTCAAGCGCTGCTGTTCTTGTTCCAACAACTCTCGTTTGCGGCTGAACGCGGCCCAGCGTCTATCGTCTATCAGGCCTAGTTCATACGCTTTTTCGGTGAGTCTCAAGTCTGCATTATCTTCTCTGAGCAACAAACGATACTCTGCTCGAGAAGTAAACATGCGATAAGGCTCTTTGGTGCCCATAGTAATTAGGTCATCGACTAACACACCAATGTAGGCTTGATCGCGACGCGGATACCACTCTTCTTGCTCTCGGCTACGACGAGCGGCGTTTAAACCAGCCAATAAACCTTGACCCGCGGCTTCTTCATAGCCTGTTGTTCCATTAATTTGACCAGCAAAATAAAGATTCTCAACGTACTTGGTTTCTAGAGTAGGCTTTAACCCTCGAGGATCAAAAAAGTCGTATTCAATTGCGTAACCTGGCCGCACAATGTGAGCATTCTCAAACCCAACGATGGATTTAATAAACGCCGCCTGCACATCATAGGGCAACGACGTTGAAATACCGTTGGGGTAGACTTCATGCGTTGTTAGACCTTCTGGCTCGACGAATATTTGGTGCGAATTTTTGTCCGCAAAGCGATTTATTTTGTCTTCGATCGACGGGCAATAGCGCGGGCCTACGCCCTCTATAACGCCAGAGTACATTGGTGAGCGATCTAGCCCAGAGCGAATAATGTCATGTGTCTGCTCATTGGTGTAAGTGATGTGGCAGTTCACTTGTTGGGGGTGTTGCGAGCGGTCGCCTAAGAACGAGAACACAGGGCAAGGCTGATCGCCCGGTTGTGCTTCCAGTTTTGTGAAATCAATTGTTCGAGCATCGAGACGCGCCGGTGTACCGGTTTTTAATCGGTCTACCTTAAATGGCATTTCTCGGAGTCGTTTGGCCAGTGCGTTAGAAGGTGGATCGCCGGCTCTACCACCCTGAAAGTTCTCCATCCCAATGTGGATAATGCCGCCTAAAAAGGTCCCGGCCGTAAGGACTACCGTCTTGGCTTTAAAACGCAATCCCATCTGCGTGACAACACCTGTGACGCGGTCGCCCTCGACAATTAGATCATCACAACCTTGTTGAAACAAACTCAAGTTTTCTTGGTTTTCAACCGTTTCTCGAATCGCTGCCTTATACAACACTCTGTCGGCCTGCGCTCGAGTTGCTCTGACCGCCGCGCCTTTACGAGAGTTTAAGACTCTGAATTGAATACCGCCTTTGTCGATGGCTTCAGCCATAGCGCCGCCCATTGCGTCGACTTCTTTAACAATGTGGCCCTTACCAATACCGCCGATAGCGGGGTTGCACGACATTTGACCAATGGTATCGATATTGTGCGTCAATAACAGAGTTTGCGCACCAGTACGCGCAGCCGCCAACGCGGCTTCAGTGCCAGCGTGTCCGCCACCTATAACAATTACATCGTATTCTGTTGAATGGTACATATATCTATCAATATTTCGGCTATGCAATTAACGCCGTTGATGGTGTACAAATCTAACGCTTGCTCGAATTTTAATTTGGTCCAGGTCAAGCGCGGGAGTTTAACGGTATCTTGTGAAGATGTCTTGCCGCTAAAGTATAAATTGGCAGTGTTATCAAGAGTTGTTAGTGGATACTTTTGGCCGATTTAGTCTTCCAAATCTTGATAGTTGCTTTCCCTAAATCGCGGCGAACACATCGCCAAAAACACTAAATCTTCTTTGCTTGTGTTGCGAATTTTTTGCGGTGTATTGCGTGGAATATGCACCACATCGCCCTCCCCCACGTTGCGCGTTGAGTCGCCGACTGTGGTTTGACCTTGCCCCGACAAAATCACATAACGTTCTTCTGTGCCTTGCAGGGCGTGCAGTCTAGTTTCACTCAAGCCCTCGACTCTAACACGGGCGACCGAGCAACTTTCATCGTCGGCTGAGTTATGCCACTCCTCTATGTAGCAGCCCTCTTTAAAGTAGTATTCTTCTGGTCTTGGCATGTTATCGCTCATTTGCCGATACAAAAGGAGCCGAATATTTTACCCAACAAGTCATCACTGCTGAACTCACCGGTTATCTCGTTTATTGCCTGTTGGGCCTGGAGCAACTCATCTGCCAATAATTCGCCCGCACTATTGTGTTCTAGTTCGTAACGACCCCTAGCCACTGCTGCTTGAGCGGCCTCTAATTGGCTTATGTGCCGACGACGCGCTGTAAGCACCGTCTCGCCACCCGATTGATAGCCAGCAACACTCTTTATAGTGTTCTTAAGTTCATCTATTCCGAATCCGGTTTTTACCGATATTTGGATAGCGGAAACGTTATCCAATGGCTCTTCAACTAGCTCATTACCGGCTAAGTCTTTCTTGGTGTACAACAAGGTCGTTTTGTTCGGATAGTCTATCGATAGTGGTTCTTCCTGATCGCGTATGTCTTTCAAAAACAAAATGTGGTCGGCTTGCTCCATCGCCTTTTTAGCGCGTTCCACACCTATTTTTTCTACTTCGTCACTCGCCTCACGCAGACCTGCGGTATCCAGAATATGCACCGGCAGCCCGTCTATATCGACTGTCTGACTGACAATGTCTCGAGTGGTACCCGCGATAGCAGTAACGATCGCGGTATCTTCTCCTGATAGATAATTCAGCAGGCTAGATTTACCAGCGTTAGGCTTACCAGCCAAAACTAAAGTCATACCCGTATTAAGTATGGCGCCCTGCTTAGCTTGTGTTAAACACGCATCTACGGCGCTCTGCAGCTCATCCAATTTTGCTTGAACGGTTTTATCGGCCAGAAAATCGATCTCTTCTTCAGGAAAGTCTATCGCCGCTTCTACGTAACTGCGCAAGTAGATCATTTGTTCTAAAAGCTCGTTAACTCGCGTCGAAAATTCGCCCTTTAGTGATCGCAAAGCGCCGAGCGCTGCCTGTTCCGTAGCGCTATTGATTAAATCCGCGATTGCCTCGGCTTGCGTTAAGTCGAGCTTATTATTTAGGAACGCGCGTTCAGAGAACTCCCCCGCTCGGGCCTGTCGAGCGCCTAAGCGAATCAGCTCTCGAAGCAATAAATCTTGTACAACAGGGCCGCCATGGCCCTGGATTTCTACAACGTCTTCGCCAGTAAACGAGTGCGGTGCTTGAAAACCTATAGTGAGGCCCGTGTCTAAAGTGTCGCCTGCTGCATTTTTAAAATGCGCGTAACGAACAGTGCGCGCTTCTGGAGTGGTGCGCGCCAATTTTGCCGCGATAGACCAAGATTCAGGCCCAGACAAACGTATCACACCAATACCACCCCGCCCTGGCGGAGTGGCAATTGCCACTATTGTTTCTATTGTGCTCGCTTGCGGATTGGCACTGGGCTCGTCAAGGCTGCTCAAGGTTCGCTCAGCAAAAACTGCCTAAGTAATATGTTGCTTGTTGATCCACCATTGTTGCGCCATAGACAACACGTTGTTTACAACCCAATACAGTACTAAACCTGCTGGGAAGGTAAGGAACAACAGGGTTAAGGCAAACGGCATAATCATCATGACTTTCTTTTGAATGTCATCCATAGGTGCTGGGTTTAGCTTCTGCTGAAACCACATTGAAGCGCCCATCAAAATGGGTAATACATAGTATGGATCTGGTGCGGACAAATCATTCAACCAGAGCGCAAATGGTGCTTGGCGAATTTCAACGCTCTCCAACAACACCCAATATAAAGCGATGAAAACTGGTATTTGTATCAAGATCGGCAAACAACCACCCGCTGGGTTGATCTTTTCTTTTTTGTAGAGTTCCATCATCTCAGATTGAAACTTCGGGCGATCGTCTTTGTAGCGCTCTTTTAGTGTTTGAATGCGCGGCTGCAGCTTCTTCATTCCTGCCATCGACTTATAACTCGCCGCCGATAGCGGATAAAACGCCAATTTAATCAACAGGGTGAGTAAGATTATTGACCAGCCCCAGTTTTTGACAACATCGTGAATCTTATCGAGCAGCCAGAACAATGGGTCTGCAATAAACGTCAACATGCCGTAATCAACTGTTAGCGGCAAACCTTCTACCCCGCGTTGATCTTCTATAACGCGAAGACGGTCTTGCTCTTTTGGCCCCAAAAATACTGTGGTTGATGCCTGCGCGTTGGTGCCCGCTTGAACCATAAGCGGGTCAGTCGCGCGCAAACCTAATAAATAGCGATCACCCACTCTGCTCGAGTAAAACTTGTTGTTCGGCGCATCGGGCAAAAAGATCGCTACAAAATAGTGCTCCATCATCGCTACCCAGCCGCCTGTTTCATTGCGGTCTAGGTTTTGATCATCCATGTCGTCAAACGAGATTTTTTGATAATTATCTTCTTCGGTGAAAATAGCGCCGCCGGTAAAGCTCGGTATTTGACCGAATCCGCCCTGACTACCTACTGGCAACGTGCGGCTAAATTGTGCGTACGGATACGCCACCCAAGCCTCATCAC
Source organism: uncultured Gammaproteobacteria bacterium (assembly GCA_964579235.1). Lineage (GTDB taxonomy): Bacteria > Pseudomonadota > Gammaproteobacteria > Arenicellales > Arenicellaceae > Arenicella. Next base: position 211 of record CAZOIG010000391.1, on the reverse strand, counting down.
TGCCATTATTGATTTGATAGTCAATGCGCACCAAATAAGAGTCCCGCGTAAACGTCAACACTTTAGTTACGACTGCGCCACTCTCGCTAACCCAAGTTAATGGTACTTCGACGCTTTGATCGGCACCCAAGTCATAGCTCTGCGAAACCGTGCTATAGGTACTCAAGTGGGTTGGGCCTGTTGCGCCGCCAGCAAGTAATAAACCATCTTG
>CAZOIG010000390.1:0-8172 GCA_964579235.1 uncultured Gammaproteobacteria bacterium | reverse complement strand
CTGAATGTGTTGGAGGGCGCGCGCTGCACATAGTCGCGGGTCACCCGTAAACCTGATCTTAAGTTCGGAACGTGACACTCATGAAAAAAGGCCAACATCTGTTTAGATGATGGCCTTTTTGATGGAAGAACCTTTTAAACGAGTTGCTGCTCGAGCTTTAGCGACACTCGTTCTCTAAAACAACTGGACCCTGTTCTTCGTCTTCTTCGCCGGAATACTCTCCATCAACGCCAGTTGCACCGGGTGCAACATCATTGATGACTAAGACATCGTTAATAATGTCTTCGGGTGGTTCGGGTGGTGTCTCCTCTTGCACCGGCGGTTCTTCAACCATAGGCGGTTCTTCTACCGTTGGCGGTTCTTCTACCGTTGGTGGTTGTTCTGTAGTTGGAGGCTCCTCTGGTGGCGGTGGTGGCGGCGGTGGAGGTGTAACCGTTACGTTTGCCCCAAGTTGACCATTGTTAAAGGCGAGATCTAAAGTATCAAAACCTGTCGCGTTAGCATTAAAGGGCGTGGCCGAGGGAGTAACATTGCCACTTGCTGAGAGTATTGTGTGAGTCGTGCCGGCGTCAGGCGTGTAATTACCTAAATTAATAATGTTGATGATCACGCCGGGCACGGTTGAGGCTCCTTGCCCTGTACCGCCAACAAACAAATCACCGTCTACATCAATAGAGTCATAATCATTAAAATTTGGTCCAGACAACTCAATATCTAGAATTGACCCGTCTAAGAGAATGAGGTCACTCACCAGTAATAGCGAGCCAGGCGAACTGCCCGGCGCGATGACGCCACCCTCTTCAACAACGATTGATCCACCAAACAAGGCGTCAAAAACGCCTTCTCCAGTGATCGAAGAACCCGCTCCAACTCTTAATTCGAAAGGATTCATTTGGTCGACAATAGCCAACACGCCCCCATTTAAATCAAGTTGCGCTTGGTTGAGCTGCAGTGAAGTTGTTTCCAATACAACGTTTTCGTCAATTCGAAGTACACCGTTATTGATGATTCCTCCAGCAACAAAAACGGATGATTCAATTGCCCCATTGAGATTGCCTGCGATAAGCGTGCCATCGTTGAGCAAAGGACTCTGCAATAACAGCGCTATGCCGCTGTCTAAGGTGAGTGTGCCTGTCGACGCGTTGCTCAACCCACCGGCACCACCGGCACGCTGCACTCCTACCATGTCGAATAAACCATTACCGGTGATAATAAGGTTGCCCTCATTAATGATATTTGTTTCGAGTAATAATGTTGGGGTCAGTATTGGATCACCCTCTAGGCCCCCTGAAACACCCAGGTTTAGAGTACCACCGTCCATGATTGTAAAAGTACCTTGACTAAGATTGACCGCGGGTCCCTGGAACGCAATGTCGATATTAGAATCAATATTTAGAGTTCCAATATCAATGCTACCGTCATTATTGGACCCAAATACCGTCGTACTGGCCGTACCTGTAATAATCGATAGCTCGTCAATCTGGGCATTTCCATCTATGTCGAGTTCGGAATCATTTAGCTCAAAACCACCCCGTACACCAAAGAAGTCTACTCGAAAGCTCACCGTGGAGGAATTGCGAATGATCAAGCCACCACCGCTGAAGTCCAAAAAATCGGCCGACAATCCGAAATCCGCACCATCGAGTATGGTGCTTCCACCATTGCCTCCCAAGTTTGAATTGAATGTTAGTGTTGCGCCGCGACCGCCTTGCTCTACATCAAGCCCGATACTAGCGTTGATGAAAATATTACCCGCCGCGTTAAAGGTCAGACTATTTTCTTCGAACGAAGAGATACTCTCATTAATGGTGATGTCACCATTCGCATCTCCTGCCGAGCCTGTATCGATTGTCACATTTGAGTTTCTTAGAGCGCTAGTAATAGTATCGGCAGCGATTGTCGCGCCCGTATCGGTGGGAGTGAAAACTTCCTCACCGTCTACGTCGTTCGATTCTGAATTAAGGTCCGTTCTAGTAATCGTAATGTCGATCGGATCGATCAACCACTCGCCGGCCACGCCATTCGACGCTCCAGCGTTAGGCGCGTTAAGCACCTCTAAACCGAGTAAGCCAGAGGTTTCGATAAAGCCACCGTCACCAGATAGTGTGCCGCCACGAGCGGTGATAGAGCCTCTAGCGCGGGTTGTGTTTTCAGCGAAAAGAATGATCCGACCACCATCGCCTGTTTCAATTCCATCGGCCGCAATGCTGGCGTTTGAGTCAAGATAAACGAATTCGCTTTTGCGGGTGTCGCCTTGCCCTTGTTGGTCGCCGCCCACCAATACTGCTCCTGCTTGCGTATTACTGTTTGCTTCGACCGTTGTACCGCTAAATAAGCCCACGTTATCGCCGAGCAAAGAAATGTCGCCTGCGCTGCCGTTTAATGAGGTTGAACTGATGGCTGCGTTACGAAGCTCAACTTGGTCGGCTTCGATATAAATATCAGAGCCCGAGCTGGCTACCGAACCTTCAATAATTGCTTCGTCGACCGCATGAATAAAAATGCGACCATCACTTGATTTCACAACCTCCAAGTCACCACTACTGCTAACGCGGCTGCCCACCAATGCAGCGTTACCGCCACCTGCGATAATTCGGCCAAGGTTTATGACTTCGTTGTCAGGGGCGGAGACTTGATAGTTTAGGTCTGGCAAGTCTTCAAAGCTTAAGGTGACTGAGTGGCCTGCGGCTAGGACAATGTCGCCGTTATCGGCTTGCAATACTCCACTGTTTTCAACCGAGCGAGCTATCAGGGCGATATCTCCATCACCGGTCACATGAATATGGCCGTTGTTCTCGATTCGACCACCCGAACCATTGAAGGTCAGTTGTTCGTTAATGAAATCGTCATTACTTATATCAAGAGTCGAACCGATAAACCCTGCGGTATCGATCACCGAGTTCTCACCCATGATTAAACCGTTTGGATTAATCAAAAAGACTCTACCGTTACTTTGCAGCTCGCCCAATATCTGGCTCATCTGCGTGCCCGTAACGCGGTTTAAGACCGCAGATGAGGCTGATTCTTGGATAAAGCGGGTGATTTCATCAGCACCGATCGAAAAGCCCTGCCAATCAATAATGGTGCCCGGTGTGTTACTTATGTTGAGCTGTGCACCGATACTTTCTATTTGCGCACTACCGTGAACAACGGTCGGGTCTTGAGGGTTCGCCAAGCTCGTCTGACTTAGACTCAACATTCCCAACGCGACTGCGGCTAGCGCCAGCGGGCGACGCTTTAGTTCAGAGTTCAAACAACTGGTTCTAGGTGATGTTTTTATTTTCATTTTTAACCTCCGACAACGGAGCATTGGCCTTCTGGGCTAAAGTTATCTGGGAAGCGGTCAATCTCTTCTAGTTCTACATCACTGAGTTCAGATAATGCAAAATACGGATCTCTTTCCAACATAACGGGGACTCGAGCTAGAGGCGTAACCTGAGTAGTTTCTTTTGCGTTTGCTGGTGTACTGCCAGCAACCGGAGCGCCGGAGTAGCCCGCTGAACCAGTGCCTAATTCCACTTGGGTGCAAACAGCTGGTTGCGGTATGCGACAAGAACCGAGCTTAAAGTCTTCGGCTTGGCCAGCACATTGACTCATCACTATCGTGCCGGTTTCGCAACTTCCGTACAGCCCTTCAGGCAGGGTCTTGTTGATTTTTTCTGCAACGCTAGTTGCATCTTCGCCGGCTTCTATTTGCCCAAATGTAAGCGCTTGCTCGTCCTCTAAACATTCGGTATCCGCACAAATTCGAGTAATAAAGTCGGTTCCTCGGATGCCAATTGAAGCAATCGGTGTATCCACAATAAACGACTCCGGCTTACGCTGCCCAATTAAACCCGTTACCGTTCTCAAGCCACCTTTTACCAAATTAATACAGCCTTCTTCTTCGCCCTCTTTGTCGTTGAACGCGCCGATCGCAATAGTGGTGTTGGGTTTGAGGGTCAGCTTGGTGTTATCCAACATACGAATTACCGCAAAGCTCTTATTCGCTGTATTAATAACATCACCTTCGTCGATAGCGCCTCCCTTAGCAAGCACACGACTAGTCTGCTCGGCATTGGTTGCGGTGACCACGCCTTTGGCCAGGATAACGGTTCCCGTAGATGCCATGCTGGCGCTAACACCGCTTAAGCAGGCAGCGCCGATTAGCCAGACGGACATTGTCTTTACAACTTTTCGCGGCATTGAAACAACATTTTTCATTATAGTTTTTCTCGTAGTTTACCCAAGGAATTGCGCACGCCTTGAATAATGCAAAATCTCAGCTACTGCTTAGAAGCGGTAACTGACGTTGAAGTTCAATTTTCCATCGCCGTCTTGCGATGCGCTTGAAGGATCGCTCGCCCCATCAATTCCATCGACTAAGTAACCATAACTGGCTGACGCAGAAATTTTAGGGCTTGGGTTCCAATTAAGCATCGCACCCACAGACACTACGTCTTCAGAATCAAATTCATTGCCCAATGCGGCCCGATTGTTTTCGACCCTTCCCATATCAACAAACGCAATTGCCCTTAGAGTATCTGAAATAGGTGGCATCCAAGCTTGTAAGTTGATCAACAAGCCCTCGTCTCCACGCAGCTCTCGCTCGTTCAAACCGCGTAAATTGTCAGCGCCGCCAACAGCAAATTGTTCACCTGTAATTAGGCGGTCACTGGTGGTTGAGTAGCGTAACGCGGCTGAATACAACCAGTCGCTCGCCGTGTACTGTAGACTCACGCCAAACTCGAGTTTAGACCAGTCGTCACTCGCACCAGTCCGCGCCAAAGAATACGATTGAGCATTATTAAATGCCCCACCGCTTTGATTGCTAATGTAAGACACAAAGCCAGACCATTGGCTTGCTTTGGTTTTAGTTAAGCTCGCTCTATAGCTTAGGGTCAATGGCCTGCTGCGCACGTCTTCGAGAAGCGGCGCGCCTAAAAATCGCACGTCGTTATCAAATAGCTTGTCGGCCATTTGAACTGAAATACCGTGATTCAGCCTGCCGATGCCGTCTAACTCATGGGTGTACGCTGCGGTTAATACTTCACCTTTACCGGCAATATCAAAAACACCCTCAACAGTTCCGGAGTCAATGTCTGACTTGACCGCAGTAAGGTTAAGGCGTCCGCCAAGCTTATACAGCGGCATACGATAGTTAAGCGCAAACTGCTGCACATCATCCACGCCCTCTGGCGACGTGATAAACGTGAGAGAAGCTTGATGGTCTTTATCAAACAGATTTTGATGCGCGATGCTCGCACCCAAGCGGTAATCACCCGACAGTTCTGTACCCGTATTGTTGAGCCAGATCGTCGCGCTGGTAGGTGCTTGATCAACCACGGTTAAGTTTGCATTGATCTCATCCGCTTTTTCGCCAGGCGCCAATGACACGCGGACGCGCTTGGTTGGATTTTGATTCGCTACACGCACCGCCTTAGCAATACTTTTAGTGCTCGGCGCAGCGCCACTTCTCAGCACAGGCAGACTAGCCAGCACGTTGTCATCACTATGGTGTTTATTGCCCGTGACCCTAACAGCGCCAATCTGATACCGCTTGATAAGCAGCTCGATCACCCCATCGGTCAGTTCTTGCGGTGGAATAGTCACGCGATAAAAACTATAGCCCGCGGATGACAGAGCAAGCTCAAAAACATCGGCCGCTTCTTCGATAGTGTCAATACCGCGATCCAAGCCTAAATAGGGCTGCAGTAAATCTCGCGTTGCGGCGTCGCCCAATGGGTTGTCGCCAACGACTGAGAAACGATCAATATCAAATGAAACGCGTTCAGTTAAGCCCTGAGTAAGGCGCTCTACGGGCGTTTGAGCATGACTCACTTGCGCTGCTAACAAGCTAAGCGCGAGAAGCCCCAAGGAAAGCCTAAACCTAGCTGATGAACTGTATTTATTAGTCGGCGAAAGCACCTTCGCCAAACTGTGTCGTTGAACCATTAATAATTACCTTGTTTATAAATTCTTCGAGTGGCTTAAGCGTAAAGCCAAACACCATCGAGCCTTTGAATTCGCATTTCCTACAGTAGCATCAAATACCGAACTTTGAACGTACTATGCTATTGCACGACGACAACAATAGAAACAGACATTGGTCGACATTCGTAGCGTATCGGGTTGATGCGACGATTATCGCGTGCAATGCAGTGAGCCGCTCTTACATAACTCCGTAAGCCAGCATTGCGTCAGCCACTTTAATAAAGCCTGCAACGTTTGCACCTTTTACATAATCCACTTGCCCGTTACCGCGGTCATTATCGCCATAGTTCACGCAATTTTGGTGGATACCGCTCATGATGTTACGCAAACGTCCATCTAGCTCATCTCTATCCCATGACAAACGCATACTATTTTGAGTCATTTCTAAGCCAGATACAGCGACGCCACCCGCATTTGCAGCTTTACTCGGCGCAAACAAAACACCAGCATCAAGAAAAGCGTCGATAGCGGCTTTGTAACTCGGCATATTAGCGCCCTCACAAACAGCCGACACGCCATTCTTAATCATCTCTTTAGCATCTTCTTCAGTGATCTCATTTTGAGTCGCACAAGGAAACGCAATGTCTCCTGAAACACCCCATGGTCGCTTACCTTCGTGAAACTCTGCGCCAAACTCTTTAGCGTATTCTGAAATACGGCCGCGCTTCACGCCTTTAAGTTCTTTTACGTACTCGAGTTTTTCAGCATCTATGCCTTCTTTGTCATAGATAAACCCCGATGAATCAGACAGCGTAACCACTTTAGCGCCCAACTGCGTGGCCTTTTCACAGGTGTACTGGGCAACGTTGCCAGATCCTGAAACGATAGCAATTTGCCCATCGAGAGATTTTTTGTGCTGGCCAAGCATGTCTTCTGCCATATAAACACAACCATAACCGGTCGCTTCGGTTCTGATTTGGCTGCCGCCGTACTCAAGACCTTTACCAGTCAAGATGCCAACAAACTCATTCTTAAGACGTTTGTATTGGCCAAACATATAGCTGATTTCTCGGGCACCAACGCCTATATCGCCCGCGGGAACATCGGTATGGGGCCCAATATGACGGAATAATTCAGTCATGAATGCTTGGCAAAAGTTCATCACTTCTCGGTCTGACTTGCCTTGCGGATTAAAGTCAGCCCCGCCTTTACCGCCGCCCATAGGCAAGCCAGTTAAGCTGTTTTTGAAAGTTTGCTCAAACGCCAAGAATTTGAGAATGCTAGCGGTCACATTTTTATGAAACCTTAAGCCGCCCTTGTAGGGACCAATCGCATTATTGCATTGAATACGGTAGCCGCGATTTACTCGGACGTTGCCATCATCGTCTTCCCATGCAACTCGAAAACTAATGATTCGGTCGGGCTCACACATGCGCTCCAGAATACGAGCGTCTTGGTACTTTGGTTTGTCGGCGATGAAGGGCAATATAGTTGCCGCTACTTCCTCAACCGCTTGGTGGAACTCTGTCTCGCCAGGGTTTCTTCGCTCTAAACCCTGCATAAAATCGTGTAACGCTTGATCGCTCTTGGACATATTTGACCCCTTATTAGTTCTTATTATTCAGTCATTAGCCGTCTAAAAGCCGTGGTCACCGCGCCCAACAATTTATGTTTAGGCTTGATTGCCACGGATGCGGCAAGGTAGGTAAGAGACGCAGATACCCAGCAAAAAGCCAATTTCAATTCAGTAATTAGCTGATCTTTTTAAGCGCTTTCTTCCCTACCACTTACGTTATAACACTTTCCATTTAGCTTAGCTAAGTTAACTGACGACTGACAAGCTACTTTTTTGCGAGGTGGGTGACAACTGTGTTGTCTACTCACAGTTCCTAGTCATCAAAGGTCGCACCTAAATGAATCGACATTTCCTCTCCATTTTTCGAGTGGTAAACGCGAAGATTACCGCATTGAACCCATCAATAATGCCACGACAATTGATATAATTACGGATTAAGCGAAGCTTGGTAAATCCTTTGCCAACATCGACATACTGCCGACTGGTTTTCCGCGTCTGCTCAAGAAATGGCATGCAGAACCCAAGCAACTATTAGAAGCATGGAGATAGTAAATAAACATGTTCATTTCTGACACCTATAAACTACTTTTTTTTGAAGTGCCTAGGACGGGTTCACGCTCGATTACTCAAGCACTTACGAGCCTCGACCCAAGGGCGCCAACGGCCGTAATTCGAACAGTAAA
>CAZOIG010000389.1:0-10511 GCA_964579235.1 uncultured Gammaproteobacteria bacterium | reverse complement strand
CAGGCAGGCCAAGAAGGTTGTTTGTTGAGGCCTGTGCGCCTCACGCGCACGCTGAGCTTGAGTTAGCTATTGAGCGCCCTCTGTCTGTCCCACGTTTAGAAAATTGCGTAGCAAGCTTGCAACAAGAGCTAGAGCGGAATGGTTGGTTAACAAACACCGCTTAGACAGGTTCCAAAAAAAAAGAATAAACGCCAAATCACTAAGGGAGAGTTTTTTATGAACAAGGAAGGTTCAAGAGGCACGGCTAATTTACTCGTGATGAATCAGCGCGTATTAACTAAGCTTAGTCGCGATGAGGTTGTCTTTTCTATTCCGCAAGGAGACGAGATTATTGATTTCCACACGAACCAAAGCGGTTTAAGTAAGCTGAGACTGTGCTTAAGTTGCGACGCCGAGTCCGCCAAGCTGCAACTGCGTGTCGGCCCTGAAAGTGAGTTGCTACTCAAATTTTCAGATAGCAAACTAGCCAACCAGTGTCTTAACGACCTTCATCATGTTCGTAGACTATTGAAGCAATCGAGGTGGCCGCGCACCGCGGCGAGAGCGTTTGCCTTAGGCGCCACCGTCGGGGTTTTAGCGCTGCTTGGTGTGTTGCTTTCTTTGACTTTACTAGTAGGGGATTACGAGCCAGTAAGTGCTTCATCCCTTAGTACGAGTCCGGCCCAGATGTCAGCGAAAGAGGCAGAGAAAGCTGAACAGTGGCAGCCTTAGACCGGATGCTCAGGCTAAGAGTGTGATATTCAAAATATTGATTTATTCAGCCGTGGTGTATACGGTGATAAATTCTTTAGTATGACTATTGGCCTGTGGGGGGATTCAATGTTCAAGAGGTGGCTTAAGTGGAGTACTCGCGAGCCGAGTTTCGAATTGCTGGATGAAGATACTAGTCCTTCTTTTTTGAGTGACTATGACGATGCCTTGGCTGTTGAAAAAGGCCAGCTTGAGGCTCTGGATCGTGATTCGTTGATTGATATCGCCAATCAACGTCGCGAACAAATAAAAGAGTTGGAGTACCAAATAGCGAGCTTGCATCGCCAAGTAGTGCAACTTAAACAGCTATATGATTCTCGCGACAAGAGCTTGGATGTTTCAAAGCAGCTCGCCAAAATCACTCGCGAGCGAGATACAGAAGCGCAGTTCTTGCGCGATCAACACGAGATTCGTATGCGCGAGATGAGTGAGCGAACCGCGCAAATCGAGAGCAAACTATTAGAATCTCGCGCTGAGAACACCAAGTTGCTGAATCTGCTTAAACGCTTGAGAGAGAGTCTGAATTAGACCTGCTCGAGGCTATTCCAAGCCGCCTAGCTGCTTGCACACAAGCAGCGCTTGTGTACGGCTGTTCACTTGCAGCGTGCGATAGGATTTGCTCAAATGGGCCTTTACCGTATCGATCGTAATGCCTAAATCGTTTGCGATCTGTTGATTAGACAACCCTTTTATCGCCCGCTTTAAAACTTGTCTTTGACGTAAACTTAACCTGGCCAAATTCGGTTCAGTTCTTGGAGTTGAGTCTTTTTGCAGGGCATGGTCTATGCTTTGCGCTTGGTAATGAACAGAAATTTCCTGAGGAAGGTAAACGCCGCCTGCCATGACTAGTTCGAGCGCGGCAATTAAGACATCAGGATTAGTGTGTTTGGGGATGAATCCAGAAACACCATGTTCAATCGCATTTAAGATCACATCACTTTGAGTTTCCGCGCTGATCAGCACAGTTCTAGCAAGCGGGAATAAGCGTCGTGCAGTGAGAATGTTTTCGAGCGGATCATGTCCTGGAATGTGATAGTCCAATAACACTAAATCAGGCAGAGTGCCTAAGTCGTTATTGTTTGAGTCATTGCTGGTGTTGAGCTTAAGCACCTCAAACTCGTCTAAGTTACCGACGGCGATTGCGCTTATAGTTTCATTCATGGAGCTCAGCAGTTTTTCTAGTCCTGCTCTGAACAAGCTATGGTCATCCACAATAAGGATATTCATCGCACCTTACCTCCCACGTATAAGATTGCAGCGATTGAAAAAAAGAGACAGCGCTGAGACTCGCGCTGCACCAAGCTTAGTACAGTCATGTTGCGCTAAGCAAGTTGGCGAGATTGTTTTCGATATGAGTAAGGTGGAAATAAAACCTCCAGTCGTTTAGTCTTAAGAGGTCTTATTCGGGGGGATAGACGATTGACTATCAAGTTAGCGTTAGTAGATGACTGCGCGCTGTTTCGCAAAAGCGTGCGCACAGTGCTTTTGGAGTTGGACTCCAATATACAAATTACGGAACACGCGTCCGTGCCGTCGCCAGACGAGGTGTTGGCGCTCGCCGAGCCTTTCTCAGAGCAATTAGTTCTGCTCGATTATCATTTACCCAACACCGATTTTTTAAAGAATTTATTCGCCACCAAGGCGTGCTTTCCACAGGCTAGCGTGGTGGTGGTTAGTGCAGACGAAACCGCTCAGCAAATTATTGACGCAGTTGGTGCTGGCGCTGCAGGCTATATCCCAAAGTCATCAAGCCCGGAAATTTTTGTCGCAGCTTTAAGGCTAGTGCTGCTGGGGCAAACATATCTGCCCGAGCAGGTTATGCTGCTCGCGCCGCATAAACGCTTAGCGTTGCGCAGAGCCTACGCGCGATTGAGCGGGGCACAAAAGAAGGTTTTGCAAAGTGTTATTGCTGGTAAGAGCAATAAAGTAATTGCCATCGATTATGGCTTGTCCCCCAGTACGATCAAAAACCATTTAACCGCGGCGTATAGAACGCTTGGTTTGCGCAACCGAACTGAAGCGGTTTTGGCCCTAAGCACAATTGACGAATCCAGCGGAGCCTCAGTATGAGTGTAGGCGCCGACATCGATGACGCAGCAACCGAAGCGTATTCGCGACATCTTGATTTACGAATTCGAGGTTCACAAGCTCAGCACTGGCTTTGCTTGTGCGCAGTAACGGTGTTTTCTGCCTATAGTGTATCTAGTTTAAGCAGCGCATTCTCGAATGGTTTGATGCTTTATTGGCTTGTGGCGAGCCTTACCGTCTACACCGTTAGCAGTTCATTTTGCGTGCTTTCTAAGCGATGGATTAAGGCTGTGTCAGCAAGACTCTTGGTTTTGAGAGGTTTGACCTTTGTTCAAGGCATAACTCTTGCAACTGCCACTGTTTGGTTTGAGTCGATGCCAATGCTTGATCAGTTTGCGTTTGGGCTATTGCTTTGCGCCGCGCTTAATACGGCACTGGTCGTAACATCGGGAAGCAGTTGGCTATTCATCGCATTCGCCTTGCCTAGCATAGTTGCATTGTCTGCGAGCTTGTCGAGCGATTTAATTATGCATACCTCGCCGCTGTTGAACGTTGAGCGGCCTGGCCTCGTTTTGAGTGTTGCATCGCTCATTTTTGTCGCGTCAATGCATCGCGTATCCATGTGCTTTAACACTACAATTAGGCAGTCTCTTTCGGCACTTGAACACAACAAACGCACAAACCTGAATTTGCGAGCGGCTGTGTTTGCAGCCAAGAAGGCGAATGATTCAAAGACTCGTTTTTTAGCGTCAGCCAGTCATGACTTACGGCAACCTATCAACTCTTTAGCGTTGTTCATCGCTAGTTTAAGGCTAAAAACAGAGACCTTAGAACAGGAGGGTATTGTCAACTCTATGGCCGAAGCGATCGAAAGCATTGATTCGCAATTAGAGTCCTTGTTGGATATTTCAAAGCTCGATGCGGGAATTGTTGAGCCGCACCCGCGAGTCATTCAGCTGAATGAATTCTTGTCACAAATTGTTGCGGCTTATAAAGCTTCAGGTAGTACTTCAGGGATTGATGCCGATATCTCTGCGTCGGTGCCGATTAGATTCAACGCTGGCAACGATCCTATCGCGATAAAGACTGACCCAGCTTTGTTAGACAGAATCGTCCGCAACCTTATCAGTAATGCCATTAAGTACACGCTGACTGGTGAAATCCGAGTTCAATCCGACATTAAAAACGATCATGCAGTGATTCTGGTGCAGGATTCCGGCGTTGGCATCAGCCCTGAAGAACTCAATCGAGTATTCGACGAATTCTATCAAGTTGATAATCCGCAGCGAGATGCGCAGCGTGGGCTTGGTCTGGGTCTCTCAATAGTGCATCGACTCTGTGAATTGCTAGAGATTCATGTAACGTTTCGATCGAAAGTGGGTGTCGGGACTAGTATCGAACTGACGCTGCCACTCAGTCGAAGTCGTGAAGTTACAAGCCAACCGCAAAAACGGCCAACGGTAAATCAATCAGCGGTCAGCGTGCTGGTATTGGATAACGAGGTGTCAATTTTGCACGCCATGGAGTCAGTGCTGACTCGTATGGGCCACAAAGTAAAAACCGTGCTTAGCGCAGAAGCCGCGATTCAGGCATTCACCAGTGCTCGTTATGACATAGCGCTAATCGACTATCGCTTACCAGGTGCGCTCAACGGGATTGATGTCATTCAGCGCTTCCAGCGTCTCGACCCGAGAATTCGTTGTTACCTAGTTACTGGCGACAGCAATATAAAACAAGACTTGAGTTCGATTGATATTCTGTACAAACCGATGACGGCCGATAAGCTCGCAAAAATATTTTCCAATCAGACGCGCTAAAGCGCGATCGGCTCCGCTTGGCTGAGAGCTTTGCAGAGCTAGTGCAATCGCGGCCTGAGAAGGTTTAGTCAGGCGCTTTCGTATTGGTTCGACGCGTCACTTTTTTCGGTGCTTTTTTGACCACTTTTTTTGAAACCTTCTTGCTGCCAGTTTTTTCAGCAGGCTTACTCACGCTCGTTTTTTTAACTGATTCAGCCGCCGAGCCCGTTTTTTTCGGAGCTTTACGTTTTGTCTTGCGGGTTTTAGTGCCCGCAACTTTTGCCTTAGTTTGAGTCTTTTTGGTGGGCTTAGTATTTTTGACTGACTTAGTGGCAAGGTTCTTTAGTCCAAGCGCTTTAAGTTCAGCAAAGTTTTCTCTTAAACACTCCATGAAGAAGTCGATGTCCGGCAAGGTTCTCCTACATGACGTGACTCCAAAAGTCATCATTCCTGCGTAGCTTGTAATTGCCATAAAGAGGCCCATGCGATCGGCTAGCGGGCCCATACCCATCGACGTCACCAGTTTTGCGCCATTCATGTAAACCGGTACTTGTGGGCCTGGGACGTTAGAAATACAAACGTTCGTCATGCGTCCAGCCATTTCCGAATTCATCAGCAGTCGCGCGGCTAACAATTGGGTTGCAGCAGGCACGTGCCGAGTAACATCAGTCATGATGCGAGCCGAGATCCCTTTGCGAGCGGCTTTTTGCTCTTTGGTTTCGGCTTCTATCGCAACTAGGCGATCAACTGGGTCAGCGATTGTGGTAAATAATAGCGGTGCCATGGTACTAATATTATTCCCGGGCGAATCCACGCCCTCTCCTTTTGCTCCACGTACGTTGACAGGGCAGAAGGCGCGTAGAGAATCACTGGGAAGTTCTTTGTGCTTCAGTAAGTATTGCCTTAGTGCGCCAGAGCATACCGCCAATACCACGTCATTTACTGTTGCGCCTTCAACCAAGCTGCGAATTGGTTTGAAGTCTTCTAAAGGGAATACCGTTGCATCAAAAACTCTGTGTGCAGAGGTTTCTAAGTTAAAACGAGTTTGTGGAACCGTTACTTTGTCGTCTTCTGCTTCAGTCTCGTTTTGGCCACGCAAGGTTTGTAAGGCCTGTGGCGCAAACTTCATCAGGCTCTTGCCGACCTTAAACGGTGATTTGACTGTGCTGATCAAGCCTCTCGCACTCATCTGAAACGTAGACGGCTTTTCAAATCGCTCAGAGGTGATCCGGCCTTCGGTTGAAATGGCTGGCGTTCCCTGTTGATCGATGTCCATGAGACCAGAGAATAGATCAAGCATCGCCATGCCATCGGCTGCGGCATGGTGGATTTTGGTGGCAACCGCGTAGGATCCTTTTGGTATGCCTTGATCTTCGGCATTGTCGATGCCTTCGATCACGTACATTTCCCAAGGCGCTCTTTGCATATCCAAAGGACGGGTGTGAAAACGAGCTAGGTGAATGCAAAGTTGTCGCCAATCCGATGGCACTGGCAGGCGTCCATGACGAATGTGGTATTCGATATCGAAATGCTCGTCTTCAACCCAATACGGGTAATCCAGTTCTAATGGTACATGATAGATGCGTCGACGATAGATAGGAGACGTGTATAAGCGACCGCGCACATGTTCAATAATCTGCTTAAATCGAACATGGCCATCAGGCGCTGTTGACGGATCGAATATCGCGACTGAAGTCACTTGTGACAGGCTTTTATTAGTCTCTATGTAGAGAAACTGCGCATCTTGAGCTGAGAGTTGTTTCATGTTTTTTGTCGGATACTGGTCGGTTTTAATACCAAGTAATATAGTACGCTAAATTCATCTTAAACTCTAAGCACAGCGCGCTCTTGTAAGCATATTCACGCTTATGTTCCCTATCAACTCAGCGCCTTGTAAATAGGTGCTTTTACGGTAAGATAACTTATTGATTATGTCGCGTGCCTCTCGCGCGTGGCGAGCCTTCATTCTGCAAGCAAGTCGCCCCACCAATACTTGTTTTGCTTAGTAACTATTTAAACCGCTCATGAACTTATACAGCAAGGTCATTAAAGAAGTTGAGGCTATGCCAAATGGCCCACAAATTGCCGCGTTTTTCGATTTCGACGGCACGCTAATTTACGGCTACTCCGCGACCACGTATTTGCGTGAGCAGATTAAGCGCGGTGATATTAAGCCAGACCAGTTTTTAGAACTGGGAAAAACTATGGTGGACTTTGGCTTGGGCAACATGGGGTTCTCGGCCATGATGATGGCCGCTTCGCAGTTTTTGAAGGGTATTGAGGAATCCAATTACATTGAATTTTCTGAGTATCTTTACACCAAACACATAGCCAAACTGGTTTACCCTGAATCGCGCGCTTTGGTCGAAGCTCACCTGAAAAAAGGTCATACCGTTGCCTTGGTTTCGGCCGCAACCCCCTACCAAGTTATGCCCGCAGCTCGGGAGTTAGGTATCGACCATGTAAAGTGCACGCACATGGAAGTCGTCGATGGCAAATTCACTGGCGCCGTAGTCAAGCCTACCTGTTATGGCATGGGTAAGGTCTTGGCCGCAGATCAAGTAATGGCCGAAGTCGGTGCGAAGCCTGAAGATTGTTTTTTCTATAGCGACAGCGACGAAGACATTCAATTACTCGAACACGTTGGGAAACCGCGACCACTAAACCCCAATACCGCATTACGGCGTATCGCGCGAGGTCGTGGTTGGCCAGTGCAAGACTTTAGTAGTCGTGGCTCGAGTGGGCCATTGGACTATTTACGAGCATTCGCCGCGCAAGGTTCTTTGATTGGCTCAGCGCTTGCGGGTCTACCAATTTACGGCTTGACCCGTTCGATGAACAAAACCCGCAACTTTTCTTCGTCTTTGTTTGCTGATACGGCCGCGGCGATTGTTGGCATGGAAATCGAAGTGCACGGAGAAGAACACATTTGGTCAAACCGGCCCTGTGTATTTATCTTTAACCACCAGAGTCAGGCTGATGTCATTATTATCCCTTACATCTTACGCCGAGATTTGGCTGGGGTCGGGAAAAAGGAAATTGGCGATGTGCCGATTATTGGAAAGATTATGGAATGGGGTGGCACCGTCTTGATTGACCGCGAGAACTCGAAGTCAGCGCAAGAAGCCATGGCACCATTAGTCGATGTGATGCGCAAAGAGGGTAGGTCGGTGTGTATTGCGCCAGAAGGAACGCGTTCAACATCTACTCACGTCGGCCGTTTTAAGAAAGGCGCTTTCCATCTTGCTATGCAGGCCGATGTGCCGATCGTGCCGATCGTGATTCACAATGCAATTGACGTGGCGCCACGCGGCCAGTTCGTATTTAAGCCTGCGACTGTTAAGGTAACCGTTCTGCCTCCGATTCCAACCAGCAACTGGCGATTAGAAAACTTAGACCAGCATATCGAGTCTGTGCGTGATCAGTTTTTGATCGAACTTGACCAAATGCAGTTGCAGACAATGAAATCAAAAGCCGTGCGTAAGAAAGCAGTACAAACGGTTAGTAAAAAAGTTACCAAGAAAGCGAAAAAAGCCAGCAAAAAAAGGTCTACAGTGGCTAAGCCAGCGGACAAGTCATAGAGCAAGGCTTGAGCCAGCCAGCACATAATAAATAGAATAATGAGTGTTTGGCTTTTAATCATCAAAGAGGATACACAAGGGGAGCAATGTCGAAGAATCCGTACGAGCAAGTAAGTAGTGACAATATCCTATTCATTGTAGACGCGGCCCATTCGGTTGAGCAGACGCTTCTAACTGAGTGGTTGGCTCGTGCCAAGGTTGAGGCGGGTTACACGGGTGACCAGAGCATTTGTACTTTGTCGATCGCGACAGATCCTGAAAACATTGATGTTAAAAGGCTCAAAAAATTCTTAGACCAAGACCCTAATACTTTGGTCTTGCCTGTACGTATCTTGTGGAAATCGTCTTTGGATGAGATGAACCACGCGCCCAAATTAGCGGACATGCTTAAGGGCAACCCAAGGCGCCCTAGTCGTAACAAAGCCAAGCGCATTCTCGCCGAAGACCCGAGCAAGGCAATATGTATCTCAGGGTCACCAGCCACCCTAGAAGACCTAAGCCAACGCTTTGAAGAACGCCGAAAAAACGCGTTTGTAGACAAGGACCTAGCCCACTACATAGCTGGGCAGGCCGCATTAGCTTTAGAAGTGGCCGAGCGCCGTCTTCGCGGTAGTCGCTACAAGATACCGCGCCAAGTTGCTGAGCAGATTCGTTCCAGCTATCGATATAAACAAGGCATTCAAGCTCTTGCGGCAGAAAGTGGTGAAACCGAACAACAGTTACGTCAGCGCGCCAGAAAATATTTTTCTGAATTAGTCGCGATTCCGCATAACTTTTGGCAAGACGTTATGGGCGGATTTAACCGGTGGGTAATCTCGCTGGGCTATGAACAAAAGCTAGTGATGGATCAAAAGCGCTTAATGCGTTTTCGCAAAATTGTCCAAGAACATCCGTCAGCTTTGCTGTGGACTCACAAAACCCATATGGATGGATTAACCATGCAGGCGGTTTTGTTTGAGAACGACTTCCCCACTCCGCACACCATGGGTGGTATCAACATGGCGTTTGCTGGGATCGGGTTTTTGGCGCGCCGTTCGGGCGCTATTTTTATACACCGCTCGTTTCAAGACAACGCATTGTACAAGTTGGTTTTGCGACAGTATCTTGCGTATTTACTGGATAAGCGTTTTCCTCTGACTTGGTCATTTGAAGGTACCCGATCGCGCGTTGGTAAGCTCATGCCGCCACGCTACGGGATGCTCAAATACGTGTTGGATGCGATGGAAGAGTCTAGCCAGGATAATCTACACATCATTCCTGTGGCGATTAATTACGATTTGATCAACGATGTTAAAGACTACGCGGCTGAGCAATCGGGAGCCATCAAGCGACCAGAGAGTCTAAGCTGGTTTGTGTCTTACTTGCAGCGCCTAAAGCAACCATTAGGTCGTATCTATCTGGATTTTGGTGAGCCCGTAGTGGTGAGCAAAGCCGACGTCAAAAATGATAAGCTGGCTCTGCAGAAAATCGCCTTCAAAGTAGGTGTTGAAGCGAATCGAGTGACCCCAATTACCTTAACGGCTTTGATGTCGATGAGCTTATTAGGAGCCGCGCCGCGAGCGCAAACCATCGACGAGTTGCGCGACAACATGGATTCGTTACGGGTTTGGGCGGAGCATCGTAACGTTAAGTTTACGAGTGATTTTGAAGAGCACAATCGTGAGCACATGCTCGAACTCATTGATCACATGATTCAGAGCGATTTGATTAGACGCTACGACGAAGGTCCAGAAACTGTTTATGCCGTGTCACCTGATGAGCACGCTGCGGCAAGTTACTACCGCAACACGATTGTTCACCATTTTGTGACTAAAGCCATTACGGAACTCGCTTTAATGCACGCCACCAATGCGACGGAAGATCCTGTCGACGCGTTTTGGCAAGAAGCTGATCGCTTGCGCGACATGTTCAAGTTTGAATTTTTCTACGCGCCAACTGAAGAGTTTAGAGCCGATGTGCGGTCAGAGCTTGAGTTCTTTGACAAGGACTGGGAACAAAAATTAGCGGAGAGAGGCTCGGCCTCAGCGCTCCTCAAAAGCTTCACACCCATCACGGCGCATGCCTGCCTCAAGCCGTATATCGAGGCTTATCGTATCGTTGCAGATGTGTTCGCACGCTTACCAGAGACCTCAAGCTTAGATGAAAAGTCTATGCTGTCGGCCTGTTTCAAATATGGCCGTCAAGCGTACTTACAAAGACGAATAACGAGCAAAGCCTCGTTGGGTCAAATACTGTTTAAAAATGGTTACAAGCTACTCGAGAGCTACGATGTCGTGGCACCGGCGGATGGTGTTGCCGAACAACGCAAAAAAATCAGTCAGGACTTTCGCAGATTGGCACACCGATTGGAGCAAAT
>CAZOIG010000388.1:0-3169 GCA_964579235.1 uncultured Gammaproteobacteria bacterium | reverse complement strand
TACTATGATTTTTAAAAGTCATTGCGAAAAGCATTGTTCCAACTAGCGTCCTCTTGTAACATGTAGAACCTTCTGGAGTTTGGTGTAGGTCGACTAAGCTGAACGTCGGAAGGGGTCTATTATTCTGTTTTTCTAACATGTTGTTTCACTAAGCCGTTGCTTCTTTGCGGTGTCTAGTTTGAACGATTTGTTAGCGCGTTTAATACAGAACCTTCCCTTCGTTCCCAGCTTAATCCATCCGATCACTAGCTTTTAATGCTCTTGCAATGCTCTTGCGTGTGGTTAGTCCATGGGCTGAGCATAGCAGTTTTTAGCATATAGCTATCTCCCTAACATATTGATAAATATAGGATCTTAGGCACTTAATCCTATTTTCGGTACCAATTTGGCCGAGGCTTGCATGACAAAATACATTTTTATTACTGGCGGCGTTGTGTCGTCATTGGGGAAGGGCATTGCGGCGGCGTCGCTGGCTACTTTGCTTGAAGCACGCGGCCTGAAAGTCACGATGATGAAATTGGACCCTTACATCAACGTAGATCCCGGCACTATGAGTCCGTTTCAGCACGGCGAGGTGTTCGTGACTGAAGATGGCGCGGAAACTGACCTTGACTTAGGTCACTACGAGCGTTTTATCCGAACCACTTTATCGCAAAGCAACAACTTCACGACAGGTCGAATTTATGAGCGTGTTTTGAAGAAAGAGCGCCGTGGTGATTATTTGGGCGGTACGGTTCAAGTTATTCCGCACATTACCAACGAAATGAAAGAGGCGATCGAACTTGGCGCAGGTGATGTTGATGTCGCTTTGGTCGAAATCGGCGGCACAGTTGGCGATATCGAGTCTTTGCCGTTTATGGAAGCCATCCGTCAAATGCGGATTGAAAAAGGCTTTGATAACACGCTGTTTTTGCACCTCACTCTAGTGCCATACATAAGTGTGGCAGGTGAGATCAAGACTAAGCCCACCCAACACTCGGTTAAAGAACTTCGCAGTATTGGTATCCAGCCAGATATTTTGCTGTGTCGAGTACACGAGCGCTTACCCGAAGATGCTCGCTCAAAAATTGCCTTATTCACTAATGTTGCCAAAGACGCGGTTATTTCTGGCGTAGACGTCGACAATATTTATGAAATTCCTTTGCTGTATCGTGATCAAAAGGTCGATGAGTTGGTGGTTAAGCAGCTACGCTTGGACTGCCCACCTGCTGATTTGACTGAATGGGAGAGAGTGGTTGACCGCAAGGCTAATCCGACAGGAGAAGTCCAGATTGCCTTAGTCGGTAAATACATTGGCCTTACCGAATCCTACAAGTCGCTATCCGAGGCTTTAGACCACGCGGGCATCTCAACCTTGACTAAAGTAAATATCAATTACATTGACGCCGAACGCATCGAAGAAGAAGGTGAGCAAGTTTTGGCAGGCAATGACGCCATTTTAGTAGCCGGTGGTTTCGGCGATCGTGGTACTGAGGGTAAGATTTCAGCGGCACGCTATGCGCGTGAGAACAAAATTCCTTATCTAGGTATTTGCCTCGGTATGCAGGTTGCGGTGATTGATTTTGCCCGCAGTATCGCAGGGCTAGATAAGGCCAATAGCACCGAGTTTGACCTTCAAACGCCACATCCTGTGATCGGCTTGATTACCGAATGGACCGACAAAGACGGCAGTGTTCAACAACGCGATGAAAATTCAGATATGGGCGGCACGATGCGGCTCGGTGGCCAAACCTGCTATCTTGCGGCGGGCACTAAGGCGCAAGAAGTTTATGGTGCAGACACCATCGTAGAGCGTCATCGTCACCGCTACGAATTTAATAATAATTACCGTGACCAACTGTCTGAAGCCGGCCTGATTGTTGGTGGCAAGTCCGATGATGATTTGGTTGACATGGTCGAGCTAAACGATCACCCGTGGTACATTGGCGTTCAGTTTCACCCAGAGTTCACCTCATCGCCGCGCGATGGACATCCGCTATTTACGGCCTTTGTTCAAACCGCCCGAGAACTCAGTCAAGGCTAGTCTGAATGCTTGCAGCAGTGGTCTCGCCGAAGCTCATCTCGATTTGAAGGAAATACGAAGGAACCTACACACTATGAAAATTGCTGATTTTGAGGCTGGCTTAGACAAGCCTTTCTTCCTAATAGCTGGGCCTTGCGTGATTGAGTCGCGAGAGTTCGCGCTTGAAACCGCCAAGATGATTCGCGATGTCACAGGTGAGTTGGGCATTAACACCCTTTATAAATCATCTTTTGATAAAGCGAATAGAACCTCTGGGAGCTCTTTTCGTGGCCCCGGTATTCAAGAGGGTCTGGAAATTTTGGCTGAAGTGAGAGAGACCGTGGGCATGCCGGTATTGACCGATGTCCATACTCCAGAGCAAATTGAGCTGGCAGCAAAATATGTCGACATGCTGCAAACCCCTGCATTCTTATGCCGTCAAACCGACCTAATTGAAGCCGCGGGTGCGTGTGGTATTCCAGTGAATATAAAGAAGGGTCAGTTTTTGTCGCCACCTGAGATGGTGAATGTGACCAAAAAAGCGGAAGCGGCTGGCGGTAAAGGACGAATCAGCGTGTGCGAACGCGGCGCGTCCTTTGGTTACAATAATTTGGTAGTCGATATGCGCGGTTTGGCGCAAATGCGAGAAACCGGCTGCCCAGTGGTATTTGACGCAACGCATTCGGTACAATTGCCTGGCGGTCAGGGCGATCGATCCGGTGGCCAGCGCGAGTTCGTGCCGGTTTTAGCGCGTGCGGCGGTTGCGGCGGGTGTCTCAGGTGTCTTTATGGAAACACACCCTGATCCAGCCAACGCCAAAAGCGATGGCCCGAACGCTTGGCCAACGCAACGCCTCAAAGAGCTATTGACGACATTACAGCAAATTGATGCGGCGGTTAAAAGCACGCCATTGGACGCAGAGAATCTTTAGAAAGAGCAGGCGCCAACAAAAACGCCCTCTCGATTTTTTGCTTGATTACCCCGCATAATAAATTTTACACCAGAAATTGGATTCCATAAATTAGGTTCCATGCTCACCAGCATACAAGCTGGTTCATCCTTACTGTTTAACTCATTTTTCTTTTCGCAAACTCATGGCAACGATTAAAGACATTAAAGCACGACAAATTTTAGATTCTCGCGGCAACCCAACAGTTGAGGCCGATG
>CAZOIG010000387.1:0-2567 GCA_964579235.1 uncultured Gammaproteobacteria bacterium | reverse complement strand
ATGGGTTGTTTTTGATTAATTTAAAACGGTATGGCAACAACCTGTTTATTTTGGCGGGTATGTTCAGCCCATTACTGACCATTTTGAATCCGTTTTTTATCGATGCTTTTCTAAGGCACTATAATTCAACTACGGTGTGGCGCCTCACCTTTCTACTGCCATTGCACTTTGTTGCAGCCGATTTATTGGTTTTTTATGCGCGCCAACTGCGCAACACTATTCCACTTAAGAAAGTTATCAGTGTAGTCGCTGTTGCTGGGCTGATTATTCTGCTATTGCCTTTTAATGGCAACATCACTCGCTGGCCAACGCTAATCGAATCTGATCGACAATTAAGCCATCATTACTATCAAGACTTAATCGCTTATCTCGACTCCATAGAACAACACGAACAAATCCTTACCGACCCGATGACAGGTTACATGGTCACCGCGATGACTCAGCACCGCTCGATTCGACGCAAGTTTTTTCGCAGCCCTCTCTACCAGCATTTTTCGTTTCACGATTATGACGACAATCCCTTAGATCGACACAAAGGCAAATTGTTGATTGTGAATCAGCGCGAAAAGTTTGAGAGCGCAATCGGTGAGATGTCTGGTCATTGGCGCAAGATCGAATGGACCCAAACCAGCAACTACTACCCCCCAGCTTTAATCGAACACTTAAGTGAGAGGCCGAGCGTCTTTGAGCCTCTTTGGTCAGCCAACGGCGTAACTGTTTATCGCATTCAAGCCAGCAATACCTCGGTTGAGTAACGAGTTTGGTAAAACTGCAGGCTTGATTTGACAGTCTTGCTCACGCCATCTAAGCGTAATAACTCTTATACCACTTAGCAAAACGTTCAACCCCCTGCCCTACCGATACACTCGGCGCGTAACCGGTGTCGCGTTGCAGCTTAGAGGTATCTGCCATTGTTCTGGGCACATCACCATCTTGCATCGGCAGCATATTAAGTTTTGCTTCAACGCCTAGATGACGGCCCATCAGATCAATAAACGTCATCAACTCAACCGGCTCACTGCGGCCAATATTGTAAATTTCATAGCCCTGCTTGCTCACATCTCGGTGCGCAACTTTTACGACTCCATCAGTAATGTCATCGATGTAGGTGAAATCTCGAATCATATTGCCATTGTTATACACGGGTATCGCCTCCCCTTTGAGCATGCGAGAAGCAAACCGAAACGGTGCCATATCTGGCCGACCCCACGGGCCGTAGACTGTAAAGAAACGTAAGCCTGTGCAGGCAAACCCGTATAGGTGAGCGTAACTATGAGCCATCAACTCATTGGCTTTTTTAGTGGCCGCGTACAGTGACACAGGATTATCCACGCGATCGTCCTCAGCAAACGGGAAGTTCTTGTTTGCGCCATACACGGAGCTCGAAGAGGCGTAGACCAAATGTTTAACCCCTCCGTTGCGACATCCCTCTAAGATATTGCCAAACCCGACTAGGTTAGAATCAATATACGAATCTGGGTTTTCCAAAGAGTAGCGAACACCAGCTTGCGCCGCTAAATGAATAACAAGATCGAAGCTGTGTTCTTTAAACAGTGATGACATCAAGGCGCGATCTTGGATGTCGCCCCTAACCATCGTAAAGCCATCCTTCGCCTCGCTCGCGATTACCTTCGCAACACGATCATGTTTTAGTTGCGGCTCATAGTAGTCGTTAAAGTTATCTAGGCCGGTCACTTCACAGCCATCTTTTAAGAGTTTGGCGCTCAGGTCAGCACCAATGAATCCTGCAGCCCCTGTTATTAGCACTTTCATAGCTTGACTCAATTTTACGTGACCCTATTTAGCGTAACTTAATGTAATTTGATTCAATTTGTGAATCCTTGTGGAATTGCTCTACCCAACATCATAGATGGAGTATTAAACACTGTGTAGACGATCCGCCCCTTGGCACCCGAAAAACAAACCAGGCGCGATCTTTTGTGTTGGATACCACGTGCCCGTTCGAATTATATATTACAATCGCCGCATTCCACATAAGACGTAATGACAATGAATTCCAAACCGCTGTTATTCTGCCCAAAATGGCTAGTCCCCGTGCAACCTGAGAATACCGCGCTCATCGAGCACGCTGTGCTGGTTGAACGTGGGTTGATCAAACAAATTGGGCCTATTGCTAAATTGGCTGAGCAGCACCCTAGTGTGGAACGTGTCGAGCTGCCTCAGCACGTGTTAATGCCTGGAATGATTAATTCGCACACCCACACTTCAATGAGCCTGTTGCGCGGGATCGCCGACGACCTACCGCTGGAAACATGGTTAAACGACCACATTTGGCCTGCTGAAGCGCAATGGGTAGACGAGCACTTTATCGAGGATGGCAGTCGCTTAGCGATAGCCGAAATGCTCAGCAGTGGAACCACATGTTTTTCAGACATGTACTTCTATCCAGACGTAACAGCGAAAGTGGCACAAGATTTAGGAATACGTGCGGTAGTTGGTTTAATCGTCTTAGACTTCCCATCTGTGTGGGCAACAGACGCCGATGAGTACATCAGCAAGGGGCTGCTCCTTCATGATGAATTGCAGTCGTACTCGAATGTAACGAC
>CAZOIG010000386.1:0-4207 GCA_964579235.1 uncultured Gammaproteobacteria bacterium | reverse complement strand
GAGCCAATACCTCGGCATTCATTACCGAGACTTTGGCATTGAACGTAAATTACCTATTTCCGATTAATGAAAACAACTCGTTTTCATTAGGCGGTGGCGTAGAACGAATTGATCTGGAATCCACGCGCTTTTCGGTTCCTGAAGTGTCTGAGTTCATCGCTGAGAACCCTGAAAATGATTTGGCGTCGTTTACGACTGCTTTTGCTCACGACACGCGAGATAGCTTGCTCTATCCAACGTCGGGCAAAAACTTCAGACTCTCGGCGGAGGTTACTTTGCCGGGCAGTGATTTGGAGTACTACCGCCTTAACCTTGATTCGAGTATCTATTTTCCGATCACACGTAAAGCCGCATTGAAGTTGGGCTTGGGGATTGGTTATGGCGATGGTTATGGTGATACAACGGCGCTGCCTTTCTTTAAACACTATTTTGTTGGTGGTACGACGTCGGTGCGCGGCTTTGAGGCGCGTTCATTGGGGCCACGTGACAGTAGTGATTTTCCGCAGCCGTTTGGTGGGCCAAAACGAATCCTGTTTAATACGTCGCTGTTGTTGCCGATCGGTGATGGTGCTCTGGATAAACGTTTAAGCCTATTCCTTGACGCTGGTCAAGTGTTTGCCGACGAAGACGATTTCGACACCTCGGCAATTCGTTACTCAGCGGGTATTGGGTTTAACTGGATTTCTCCAGTTGGTCCGCTGTCCATCTCTTACGCAATTCCTCTGAATGAGGAAGAGGGTGACGAGGTTGAAAAATTCCAGTTTAGTGTTGGTCGACTTTTACAGTAATCGCGATTACTTACCTATAACGTTATACATAAGTTCGAAGTCTGAGAATATGAAAATCAAAAACACTGTTTCCAAGCGTCGCCTAGGTTCCAAGCTGTGTGTTTTTATGTTGCTTTTGATCGGCGTGGTCACATCAGCGAATGCTGAACTTAAAGTGGGCGTTTACGATCAATTTGTGGTGCTTCGAAACTTGCCTTTATTGCAAGCTGAGAGTGATCGTTTGAAGGCTGAGTTTGAGCCTACCGAACGAGAAATCAGTGAGAAAACCGAAGCCTTGAACGCATTGCAAGAATCGATCAATAGTGGTCGAGGAACCTTGTCTGAGGTTGAGCTAAGGAGTCTTTCGCAAGAATTTCAAAGCAAGCGTAGAGACCTCCAGCTGTTGGTCGAAGACAGTCAGCATTTAGCCAAAGCACGTCGCAATGAAGTGGTTATCGCTGTTCAAAAGATGATCGAGCAAGAGGTTCGTAATATTGCTAAAGAAGAAGGTTACGATCTAATTCTACACAGCGGTGTTTTACATGCCAGCCCAGCGGTCGATATCACTCAAAAGGTGTTACAGCGTTTGTCGCAGGCGCAGAACTAGCCTAGACAAAATTACATTGCCTGACCCAAGTTTTATTTCTTATTAATCAAAGGAGTTGTTTGTGCCCTTACTCGACATACATCAAATCAAGAATTATCTACCACATCGCTACCCATTTTTGTTGGTCGATCGAGTTATCGAAGCTGAGGGTAATGAACGGCTGAAAGCGATTAAGAATGTGACCTACAATGAACCATTTTTTATGGGGCACTTTCCGAATCGACCGGTAATGCCGGGTGTCTTGATCATTGAAGCACTTGCTCAATCAAGTGCTATTTTGGCCTCATTTGGACTTGAACACGTTAACACCGAAAAGATGGTGTACTACTTTACCGGCATTGATAAAGCCCGCTTTAAGCGGCCAGTTGAGCCTGGCGATCAATTGGTCTTTGAGGTGGAGATCGTTCGACGAATCAAAAACATGTGGAAGTGTAAGGCTAAAGCCACGGTTGATGGCCAATTAGCCGCATCGGCCGACCTCATGTTTACGTTCAAAGAGATTGAAGACGAGTAAACCAATCAGTATCGGGTGCGCGCAGCGTCGTCGCTTTCAAAGCGTATCTTGCTTTAGCGCATTGACCCAAGCCAATATCCCCTCAAACAAATAGAGAGAGCCGATTATGAGCACCACTATTGACCCAACAGCGATTGTCGACAAAGACGCGCAACTAGGTAGCGGGGTTTCGGTTGGCCCTTATTCGATTATTGGTCCGGATGCGGTGATTGGTGATGGCACAATCATTGAATCTCATGTTGTGATTAACGGCCATACTGAGCTCGGTAAGAATAATCACGTATTCGCTTTTGCTGCGATTGGCGGTCAACCCCAGTCGATTGCGTATAAAGGCGAGCCAACCAAGGTGGTGATTGGCGACAACAACATTTTCCGCGAAAATGTAACGGTTAACCGCGGGACGGTTGATGATGAGGGGATTACCTCGATTGGTGATGACAATTTTTTCATGGCCTACACTCACATCGCGCATGACTGTCGCCTCGAATCCAACATAGTCTTCGCTAACTCAGCAAGCCTTGCAGGTCACTGTAGGGTTGGTAATCATGTTGTGCTGGCCGGTTACACTCTGGTTCATCAATTTTGTCGTGTTGGTGACCATTGCTTTACAGGCGTTAACTCTGTTTGCATTCAAGACGTACCTCCCTTTACTTTGGTAGCAGGTAATCGAGCAATCACGCATGGCATTAACGTGCGTGGTTTACGCCGAAGAGGTTTCTCATCAGAAGATGTGCTAGAGCTAAAGCGTGCTTACAAAATCATCTATCGCGCAGGTCTTACCATGACTCAAGCGCTTGAGCAGATCGAGGCGAAAGAGTGGCAGTCAGAGCACATTCAAAACATGGTGGGCTTTATCAAAGAATCAAAACGTGGCGTTATTCGTTAGCTTTGTGCCATGTTCTTTGGTGCTGCAATAGTGTTATTGCTTCAGTTGTTAATTCTGTAGTCGGTCAATCCTCAAGCAAATGGACTTTAAGAAAATTGCGATCGTCGCGGGTGAAAAATCTGGCGACTACCTTGGCAGCGAGATAGTTAGAGAGTTGAAGCAGCGCCATCCTCAAGCGGAGTTTGTGGGGCTGGCTGGGCCGCTAATGCAAGCGCAAGGAGTGCGTAGCCTAGCGGAGATGGAGAAGATTAGCATTATGGGCTTTGATGGCCTGTTTTCCGGTATTTTGGAGATCCTCTCGATTCGCCGTTTGCTAAAAAGGACATTGCGCGAGTGGCAGCCCGATGTGTTTATCGGCATCGACGTGCCTGACTTTAATTTAAATTTGGAACGGCACCTTAAAGACCACGGCATCCCAGTAGTACACTGCGTCAGCCCTACAGTCTGGGCCTGGCGTGGCGGTCGAATCAAAAAGATCAAGGCGTCTATTCATAAAATGTTGACGCTGTTTCCGTTTGAGGAAACGTTTTATCGCAAGCACCAGACGCCCGTTTTATGCATTGGTCACCCCTTGGCTCGACAGGTGTCTGCTTGGCAATCTCCGCAAGAGTTCCTTGAACTTTGCCCGAAGTTAAAAACACGTCGCATCGCGATCCTGCCTGGCAGTCGAATGAGCGAAGTCACTAGGCTAGCAGACACTATGTTCGCGGGAGCCGGTGTCTTAGCACAGCAGTTCCAAGATGTAGAGTTTGTTATTCCCGCTGCGACACCCAAGCTAGCGGAGTATGTGCGCGGACTAGACGCGTACGATGCGAGCATTATGCGGATCGTAGAGGGTTATTCGCGTGATGTGCTCAGTAGTTCAGATGTAGCCATTTTGGCGTCTGGTACAGCTGCACTTGAGGCCGCTTTGTTTGCTAAACCCATGGTGGTGATGTATCAAGTTTCCAAGCTCACTGCATGGCACGCGGGTCGAACCATGCAGGTGGATCATTATTCAATGCCTAACCATCTAACCTCACCGCCGGCGGTACGTGAGTTCGTGCAAGAGGAGGCCAATGTCGAAAACTTAGTCGCCGAGGTGTCTAAACTGCTCAACGATCCACACTACTACAAAACCATGCACACAGCCTTGGCAGCCGTTGCGCCAGAACTGAATAAAGACTTTGGCGCACTGGGAGCGAAAGCGGTTGAAGACGTGGTGGAGAAACTTAAAGCTGGAAAGCCGTTAGACTAACACTGTGCAAACCAAAACCGTGCAGACTAGGGCCGAATACGCAGAGCGTTATGCGCATCTAGATCTTGTTGCGGGTATTGACGAAGTCGGTCGCGGGCCATTGGCAGGTCCAGTGGTCACGGCAGCGGTTATTCTGCCCAGGAATTATTCCCTGGCAGGGCTGACAGATTCTAAAAAGGTAAGCGCGAAAAAGCGG
>CAZOIG010000385.1:0-4070 GCA_964579235.1 uncultured Gammaproteobacteria bacterium | reverse complement strand
AATTGCATTGCCACATCTATTTGGCGTTGTTTGTGCTCGCCTTCGTAGTCTTCTTTGTAGGGGAAATCACGGACGTGGGGTTTACCCGCCATCGTATTCTGCGTATTGCCGGCGCGAATCTTATCTAAAGGCTCACCGGCTACCGCATGTATGCGCCAGGTTTGCGTGTTGTAAGACGAAGGCGCCCACTTAGCGGTATTAATGATGTCATCTACCACGTTCTTAGGTACTGGCTTATCTAAAAAGCCCCGTACGCTCTTACGTGAGGCCGAAAACTCTGTGAAATTCATAGCTGTTTATCCTCTCAAAATGAGTTGCTCGCAACCTGTGCCTGCGAGAAGCTGATCTACTTGTTGTTGGTCAATATTACTTAAGGCTTGATACTGCTGATTAATCCATTGCAAGCATCGACCTTGATAGGGAAAGCTTGGTTGTGTCCAACGCGCGCCGTCGATTTCGGCCTCCCATTGCTTCTCGCCAGCCTGTAAGGCACGAGCATTAGCCAATAAGGCTGGGGCGTATCCTCGCCCTATCTCAGCCAGCAAGTCTTTTAGGGTATCGGGCTGTTCATCTATGGGCCGCCAGTCTTGATCGCTCGGGTTTAAACCGCTCAAGTCCTCTAATAGGCTAATCCAAGCTACCGAACGCGGTGACAACTCATGCGCGAGCTTACGAGGCGTGGGGTCAAAACCAATCAACGCTGTAAGTTGCCCGTAAAGAGCAAAGTCAGATGCGCCGGGACGAGCACCCAGCAAGTATGGCTGGTGCGCTAAGTGTGCCTCCATGACCCTCAGAAAACGCGTATAGCTGGCTTCAATTGTCGCAGCTGTAATATCGTTTGAGCCGACTACATAAAGGCGTTCAATTTGACGTTTTGAAAAATGCTCCTTCGCCCATATATGCTTATCGCTTGGCATGCTTGGGTCCAAGCACAAGGGCAATAACGTTCCCGCGTTGTCGGCGTCGTCGCTTAGGTGCCAACGAAAATGGAACATAAATTTTGTTACCCACTCATCGGCAAAGTCTTCCAACAGATAGTCGATAAAGGCCAGCGCAGGGCTACTGGGTATGACCGAACGCCCCGAAAAATCTTGTTCCAATTTACGAATAATGGGCGTGGAGTCGACCATCGAATAAGGCTTTTCTTGGTCTTCGAAAATGAAGGTAGGAAGCAAGGCCACTTTAGGCAGATCAATGCCCATGGCTTGCAAAACATCCGTTGGGTTACCCCAAATCACTGAGTACGGAATATGCCGATAGCGCAACAAGGCCAACATTTTTTGGGTATAGGGCGATGGTGTATTGCCGATCAGAGTCAGTCGCTTATCTTCCGTCATATGTCTATCAGTGAGTCGAGCTTAAGTGGGAGTGTTGATTAAGCAGTAATGGATAAACCAAAAAACTAGAGGCTTATAAGCCGCTGCGAATCTTTTGTATTGCTGTTGACCCAGACGGCATCGAGAACAACACACCGTCTTGACCTATCGTGTAATTCGGAAATATGTCCTGCGCACCATTTAGGTACAAACTTGCTTGGCCCGGCACCACCAAAGGCGGCACAATGTGGTAGTACAACAAATGGCCCACTCCTGCCTCTCTTGCCACTTCAGCGGCCTCAATCGGCGAAGCGTGGTAATCGAGAATATCGATGGTCACTTTTTCAAGCACATGATTGCCAAGCTTCTTAGCGGCGGCATTCATTTGCATAACTAAATTAGGCGATAAAGCCTCATGCACCAGCAGGTCAACGCCCTTCGAAAACTCCACCACATTTTCCAGAGCAATCGTGTCTCCGGTAATCAGCAAAGAGCGATCTTTGTAGGTAAACCGATACGCTACCGCAGGATCAACTGGAGCGTGCCCAACAGCGAGGGCCTCAATCAGGACTTCGCCGTCGTCGATTAAGGTTGCCAATTCCCCCAACTCAGGCGTTACAAATTCTTGCGCGAGCATGCCCGCCCCACTGATGGGAGCAACCGTGTCGCCATGATGCTCTTGCCGATATAGTTGATCAAAAGCGTAAGCGCTATTGAAACCGCTTACAACCTGACTGACACCTGTCGGACCATGTACGGGCAATGGCGATTTATTGGCTGCGGCAACCCATCGTATGGTCGCCATTTCGCCAAGACCGTCTAAGTGATCTGAATGAAAGTGGGTTAGAAAAACCGCTTCAACCTGCCCCGCATCAAACCCCATCCTGCCTAAATTGCGCAGGCCATCTGTACCCACATCAACCACAAACAGCCGCTGACCGGCAACGACAAGCACACAGGGCCCCGATGCGTTTGGGGCGGGCATTGGTCCGCCTGCGCCACATAATCCAAGGTGCAAGCCATCCTCAAGCTCGTCTATTGCATTGATCGATAGGCGCGCTTCCAAGCCTTTTTGAAATAAAGTGCTAAGCAGCCGATCTTGCTGACTCACTGCCAAACCAGCAAGCATGCCGATCGAGATGACCACTAGAGTGATTGTTTTCATATTCCTAAGCCTACCTTTTTGTTACTGTTTTGCTAATCTATCCAGCTGTTGTTGAATGGTCTTGGAGACTAACCACAGGCGATCTTGCCCCCAAACAGCAACAACCGTTCGCTTATTTTCGTCGAGCAGCTGATAACTGGGCACACCCCAAAGCCCAAGCTCATACATGGCTAAACGGTTTTTCTCTAGCTGCTCTTCCCAACCGGATTGACCAATTATGGTTTTGGCAACCGACCAATCCAACCCGGCTTTTTCCACCACTGCTCGCATGCCTTTTTCGGTATTGGTATTGATCGCTTCAACCCACGCGCAGCGTAAAAATGATGAAAAGAATTCTACGGCTTTACCCTGCTGATCAGCCCACGCATACAGCGAATAAGCACGACGAGTGGGTTCACCTATAGGGTCAGCACATGGGCCAAAAGGGACTCCAGCCGCCCGCGCTTCGCGGCCAGTATCAAATAAAATGTATTTGCCTTTCTCCAATGTCGCTGGAACGCCACGCATCACCATCGGTAAAACTGGGCGGAGCTCTAAGACAATGCCCAACTCTTTGGCCAATTGCACAGTCCGATCAAACGCGATCGCGGTATATGGGCTACGCAAGGAGGGGTACATCACCAACGTCAGTTTGCTCGCGATGTTTGCCGAGTTAGAAGCGTTCAAGGGTCCTTCAATCAGAGGCATAAAGGGAGCGATGGGGGGTTGTCCTGGAGTCGAATCCAGACCCAACTCAGCCAAGCGTTGTTCAAGGTGGTGAAGCCTGTCCACACTCCAATACCACTCGCCGCCGTAATAGAACATTGCACCAGAATAATGCTTGAGCGCAGCGCGGTGATCATTAGCTGCTTGAATAGTTTTTTCGGCGGTGCCGACGTCAACCTCACCTAACTTTTGCGACAAGCTCTGTAGCGTGTCCAGATCATTCTGCCAAACCGCTTTACTAAGCTGAGCAGCGTTGGCGATGAAATCTTGCTTACTTAAGCCTGCCAATATCGTCTCAGCTTTCGCCACACACTCTGGCGAAGCAAGGTCTTGAGTGTTGGCTGATCGCGGCTCAGTCGGCGCATCGAGCCCGTAGTGAGGAGCTATCTGATTGGCGTCATAACATGAAAGTTTACTTAGCAGTTGCGGCTCTGGCAGGTTTGCGCCGCGTACTTCGCTGACTATATGGCAGCGCAATTCAACTTTGTAGCGCGCCTGAAGTTTAGCCAAGACCTGCGCTGTGAGATGGCTGTAGCCGTCATCAATCTGATGAAAATACTCTACAATATGAGCGGCGTTCGCTTTTTGACGCTTTTGCTCAGCTTTGGCACGGGCACGTTTTTGAGCCTTAGCGCTAGCCATACGAGTCATAAGCTTTGAAGTAAGCCAGCGGCGAACGATACTTGGATCCATAGTCGCCGCGCCACCTTGCTCCTTAAATTGTTTTTCAGTCTTTTTGGTCATATATCTCAGTGATGGTTTAGTCGGTGTTCACGCCGAATACAGACTATTGGCCTGCAGGCCATTTTGATGTTTTCGCAGTCTTTCCCACATTTCGACTGATGTCAAAGCATCAATCAACTCAAGCGTCTTGACGCCGACTT
>CAZOIG010000384.1:0-3442 GCA_964579235.1 uncultured Gammaproteobacteria bacterium | reverse complement strand
GAACGACGATATAGCATCGCGATTTGGTCGTTTGCAATGGGAGAGCCTACTCCAATTGCTATTCATTCTGGTCCTCACGCTCAGTCTTGCATCGGCTACTGGGATTGGCGCGTGGAGCACCCACTACACCGCAGACCCGTTCGAGCAAAATCTGGTGACTCACTTTAATTTAGCGCTATCAAGTGTCTCAGCACTGTTGGACCCTAGCGAGCGGACAGGCACCTTAACCAATACAGTATTGTTAGTTGGCATGGTGTTCGCCGGCTTTAGTTTTCTGGTTTCAGTTATCAGTCGACTCAATAGTGCCATTGATTTGTTCAGCGCGGCGGAATCCAACGCTCAGCAACAGGCGACAAGTGCTCAGAACACCGATGCGCAGAAGGTTGCGAAACTGACTGAAAGCATCCCAGCTGCCCTCGTCTTCTTTGCGGCGTGTTTTTTAATCGAACACGGTATCAACATGACTGTTTGGGTATTTCTAGGGTGTCTCGCATGGACGGTTTTCAGTTATCACGCGCTCGGGGCGTGCGCGTCTGTACAAACTCTAGGTCGCGGTTCTGCCAATACCGCCTTTGCAAACTACATTGTGGTTATCACCGCTGTATTGGGGTTTGTACATTGCATGTATTTCGTACTGTGGTGGTACTTTGAAGAATCCATGCTCGCTGCCGTAGCACTGCAAATTTTGATCATTCTAGGCGTTTCGTCGTGGTGGGATAAACTACTGTCGGTGGTGGCGGGTCTTAAACCAAGGTCGGAGCAGATTAATCTCGGCGATTAGAGGCTGATAAATAAGCCATAGTCGGCCCTATTGCCTAATCAGCTCTTTAGGTTCATTAATCTCGAACAAGAACCTAGAAAAGTCCTAAAACACCTCAATTAATAGTAAAATCGCGGCTCGAAATTTAGATTTGCTTGGCAACAGCATCATTGCTTTTGCCTTGTAGAGTTTCCGTTTGTAATTTTTTGCGCCGATAAAAGCGCCTATTGCCTAATCATGCACGTTTTGTCTGTTGGTCTTAATCATGCTTCAGCGCCTCTCGATATTCGAGAACGCGCAGCTGTGACCGCAGAACACTTACCCGATGCACTGTTAGACCTCACCAAGCATCATGCCGTTTCTGAGGCCGCCATTCTGTCGACTTGCAATCGCACAGAAGTGTACTGCCACCTCGAGACGCCGCAAACCAATGTAATTGGCGACTGGTTGTGTGAGTACCACGCCTTGCAGAAAAGCGACATTAGCCCCTACCTGTATCAGTTTCCTGACCAACAAGCTGTAAAGCATGCTTTTCGAGTCGCATCAGGTATGGACTCGATGGTTATTGGCGAGCCGCAAATCTTAGGACAGATGAAAACCGCTTTCGCGATGGCGCATGGGCAAGGCACCACCGGAAAAGTGCTGAACAAATTGTTCCAGAACACATTCTCGGTTGCCAAACGCATTCGTTCGACCACTGCAATCGGGCACAACGCGGTATCGGTTGCCTACGCTGCCGTGAGTCTTTCAAAACAGATATTTACTGACATTACGGAAAAAACCGTACTGCTGATTGGCGCGGGTGAAACCATCGAGCTGGTGTGTCGACACCTTTTCAATCAAGGGATCCGAAATATCGTTGTCGCAAATCGCAGTATCGAGCGGACCGAGAGCTTTGTTAAGGACTTTGGCGCGAAAGCAATCGCACTGCATGAGCTGCCTGACTACTTGCACCAAGCCGATATGGTGTTCAGCTCAACGGCCAGCACCCTGCCCATTGTGGGTAAGGGCGCGATTGAAAGCGCCTTGCGGCAACGTAAGCAACGCCCAATGTTTCTGGTCGACTTAGCTGTACCCAGAGACATTGAAGCCGAGGTTGGCGCACTACAGAATGTGTATTTATACACCGTAGACGACTTAGAAGAAGTGGTTACGCAAAACATCGAGTCGCGTCAACAAGCGGTTGATCAGGCAGAAAAAATAGTTGAAGCGAAGTCGCAAGAATTTATGTTTTGGTTGGACAGCCTACAAGCCATACCCACGCTGCGAGACTTGCGCTCGAAAACTGAAGCCATTACTTCGCAACAACTAGAGCACGCCCAACGCCGACTTCTGGCCGGCGACAGCCCTGAGGAAGTTCTCAGCACTTTCGCCCACGCGCTCTCACAAAAATTCATGCATGAGCCAAGCGAATGGCTCAAACAGCAGAGCGACGAAGAACGCTTTGCCATAGCTCGGACGCTATTCGGCTTAGACCCCGTAAATCACGGCGACACCAACTCAGCGCGTACTGCTTCACGCAAAAATGAGGACGCCGAGACTTAGCTAGTCTGGCACTATTTTCCGATCCACGGCTGCGCAAACTGCGCATCAATACCGAGCACTCATTGTTGGGGGCCCATACAGGATCAAAGCCTTTTGAAATCAGACATATTTTAATGCTGTATACAGCACAGACCGAAACCGCGAATTTATTGTGAAAGACTCAATCCGAATAAAACTAGAAAACCTCGTCGACCGCCAAGAAGAGTTGAATGCCCTGCTGTCTGACCCAGATACGATATCCGACCAGAATCGCTTTCGAAAATTAAACATTGAACTGTCGGAAATCACACCAATTGTAGACAACTTTTTGCAATACCAAGAGCTAGACGACGACGCCCAAGCTGCTCAGTCAATGATTGAAGAAGACGACGCTGAGATGCGCAAAATGGGACATGAGGAACTCAGTGAAATCAAAGCTCAGCAAGAAGAGTTGCTTGCAAGCTTACAAAAACTTTTGTTGCCTAAAGACCCCAACGACGACAACAATATTTTCTTGGAAATTCGAGCCGGCACCGGTGGCGACGAAGCTGCGATATTCTCAGGTGACCTTTTTAAGATGTATTCGAACTACGCCGAATCTCAGCGTTGGAAAGTTGAGGTGTTGAGTAAAAGCGAAGGCGAGCACGGCGGCTTCAAAGAAATTATCTCGCGCATTGAAGGTCATGGCGCCTACTCCAAGCTCAAGTTCGAGTCTGGCGCACACCGCGTACAACGAGTGCCAGATACAGAGACGCAAGGGCGTATTCATACCTCAGCGTGCACCGTGGCGATATTACCTGAGGTTGACGAAATTGGTGACGACATGGACATCAACCCAGCTGATCTACGGATCGATACGTTCAGAGCGTCTGGCTCGGGTGGTCAGCACGTGAACAAGACCGATTCAGCCATCCGCCTTACTCACCTCCCCACGGGAACAGTCGTGGAGTGTCAAGACGAACGCTCACAGCACAAAAATAAGGCGCGCGCGATGTCTATGTTAAAAGCGCGAATTCTTGACGCTGAGCGTCAGGCACAGCAAGCCGAGCAAGCTGAAACACGCAAAAGCTTGGTGGGCAGTGGCGATCGATCTGAACGGATTCGCACCTACAACTACCCTCAAGGACGCATTACCGATCACCGTATAAATCTAACTCT
>CAZOIG010000383.1:0-3732 GCA_964579235.1 uncultured Gammaproteobacteria bacterium | reverse complement strand
TGTCTAAAATGAAATCAAAGATTTCTTGCTGACGCTTGGTCAGAGGTTGTAAATCGCTCCAAGTGGACATGCTTAATACCATCTACTGTTAAAAATCACAGTAAGTAGATCACACCCCTGTCTTTATGTCCAGTAGTTCGTAGTAAAAGGTTGCGAAGGGCGATTCTCACCGCAGGGGCTATAGGAATAAGGCAGCTAGAACGTGCCTAACACGCGCTTAACGCGCTTAAACGTCTAGGTATGCAAAGGTAAACCAACGGCTAGAATAACCGTTAGGAAGCGTTCAGGGGGAGGCTGGGTTCTCGCATGCTGGCTTACATGACCAGCATGGTGAGGTGATCATTGGGAGCACCTCGCGACGGACCACACTCAGGTGTGGTCTTTGCCCGCAAATTAAGTGCGGTTACGGTAAGTGATGCGACCTTTAGTCAGGTCGTACGGCGTTAGTTCTACCGTCACGGTATCGCCGCGTAGAATGCGAATGTAGTTTTTTCGCATTTTGCCTGAAATATGCGCATGCACGACATGGCCGTTTTCAAGCTCTACTTTAAATTCAGTATTAGGTAGGGCATCAATAACGGTGCCTTCCATTTCAATGTGATCTTCTTTTGCCACTGTTCAGTATATCTCTCTATCTTGTTGTGTGTTTGCTGTGTGGTGTGCAACGCGCGGTTGCGCAGAATGCCCAAGCGCCGCGTATCATGCCCCAACTGTGGCAATAAATAAAGGCATTCGGGGGAATCTCAAGGGCTTGTTGAGCGCTTCTCAATCCTTCTCGCGGCCTGCGAGTGTGTGAGTAAGTTGAACTTGCAGTTCTGCGTTGCGGTATTGGAGCAATTCAGCCTGGCGCTATCGGTTTAAAACAGCCTTGAGCGCTCGTTCAGCAGCTGAGGTTAGCGCATGGGCTTCCATTGTCGGTCGAAGTAACCTTCGAGCGGGCGAAACTTGGTTTTGTAGGCCATTTTTTGCGACTTTTCGATCCAATAACCCAAGTAAACGTAGGGCACATCTTTCACCTGCGCTAAGCGCACCAAATACAAAATGGCGTAGGTGCCTAAGCTGCGATCAGCCAGCTCTGGTTCAAAAAAGGTATACACCGCGGAAAGGCCCCCGGTAAATTGATCTACAACACTGATGCCGACCAGTTCCTCGTCTTGGTAAAAACAAACGAACTTCGACTTAGAAAACTTGGATTCGATAAACGCAGTGTATTTGCTCGGGTCATCGTCACACATTGAGCTGTCTGAGTGGCGCGCCTGCTGGTAACGCAGGTAGAGATCGAAATGGTGTTGTTGAAAACTCACGTGTTCGATTTGTACGGTCAAGTCGCTGTTTTTCTTCCAAACTCGTTTTTGGCTGCGCGACGGTGTGAATTGCGCGGCAGGTATGCGCACTGATACGCAGGCATTGCACGTAGGGCATTTGGGCGAGTAGAGCATCTCTCCGCTGCGGCGAAAGCCAGAGCGCGACAACATCGAGAATAAGTCAATGCTGATCTCATGTTCAGGATCAACAATGATTGAAGCGCTTTTTTGGTCTTCCAAATACGGGCAGTCGTCAACGACTGTTTCAAATAGGCGAATCGGGTTGTGCGCGGTACTCATGTCATCTTTATACCATCTTGCCAAATTTTGTCAGGTGATAGTTGCGCCATTCCAGCGCTCAAGCGCGCTAAATTGCCAATATCTGGCTGCCGAACATGGCTTTCGAGTTGTTCAAGAAAGTCGCGCCGATCAATTTCGGTTGCGCCGAGTGATTCAAGATGGTCACTATGAAGCTGACAATCGATGAGCTCGAGGTTGCCCAGATCGCCCCAAGCACACAAATAGGCAGTGGCCATTTTGGAGGCATTACTGATCACGCTGAACATACTCTCGCCGAAGAACACGCGGCCAAGTTGGATGCCGTATAAACCACCAACCAAGGACTCTTCGTGCCAAACCTCAATAGAGTGGGCCACCCCAAGCTCATGCAATTTCATATAGGCGGCGTGCATATCCTGCGTTATCCAAGTGCTATTGCGCTCCTCGGTATCTGACTCTACGGCGGAGTTCTCTAAACTCACAGGTAGGGTATCTACAGGTGCAGCGCTCAAGCCACGCGTTGCGCAAGCGTCAATCACCGCCTCAAAGTTTTGGTTAGCGGTAACGCGACAGCCGCTATTACGCATAAACTTTAAGAGACTTCGAGAGCGCTTAAAGTGCGCGGGATAAAGCACTAAACGCGGGTCAGGCGACCACCATAAAATCGGCTGATCGTCATTAAACCAAGGAAATATACCCTGCGCATACGCACTGATTAAGGTGTCGGGCGCTAAATCGCCACCCATAGCCAGTAGGCCGTTGTCATCGGCTAGGCTGGGATTGGGGAATTGAACTCTTGAGCTAAACATCAGCTATGCATTGATTGGATACGGGCAAAATTTTTAGCCTTCCATTGTAAGCGGAAAGCTATGGCGAGACGAATCGGGAACTCCGTACCGGGTACTCCGTACAGCTTACTCTGTAGAGGAGTTTAAGGCACGGCGACAGGCTTGATAGAAAAATGTAATCCGTATTCTTTCTGGTATTGAGCCAAGACAACTTGTTATGATTGACGTTCGTTAAAGATGCTCTAACTCTAGAAGAGGAAAAATGTTAAAGAAGCTCATTATTTTGTCGTTCGCTATTTTCACCACAGGTTGTGCCACCATCGTCAACGACGCCAATATTCCGTTGGCGTTCTCGTTTTCAGACGGCTCACAAGGTGAATGTACTTTTACTAACAAGCGCGGGTCGTGGTATTCGGTTATTCCGACAACGTCAGTGATGATTCGTCGTTCTGATGACGCCTTGGAATACAACTGCAAAACCGAAGACGGTCGTACTGCGACCGGGTCAGTGCGAAGTGAGGTTGAAGGCGAGAAAATGGCTGCCAGCATCATCTTTTGGGATCTTGGCATTACCGATGCCATTACAGACAAGCACCGCACGTATCAAGGTAACGTTGTTATTCCTGTTCTGTCGCAGTAAGTCGGCTCCTAATAAGGCGTTCACTGAGCGCTCAAAAAGCGGTGACCCTATGGTTACCGCTTTTTATTTGCCTACCATTTAATCACCTGCCATTTAGACTGGCCCAGTGATTAGGTGCCGAACTCCGCCTCAATTGAGTTAACGATGTTTTGCGCAGTTTCTATCAAGGTGGCGATGCTGTTAAGTTGCAACATCAGCGTCGCCTGTTTGATGGCGATGATGTTTTCTAGCTGTGCGTCGCTTTGCAGCTTCTCATAGCTGTTTAAATTGAATTCGCTCGGTACGATCTTTTCCTTTTCGGAGAATCGATCTCGATAGGTATAAATCATAGCTGCCGTGGACAGCGAAGCCGTAAAGTAGGGGAATTGGACGGTGTCTCGAAATTCTAGGTCATCACGTGTGGTGCGATTTAGCGAGGACACAAAAATTGCCCATTCACGCATTTCGTTGATTAAGTTGTCGCTCGCTAGATCGGGCAACACCTCAGCCGAAATTACTTTGTCGAAAGAATCGCTGGCAATGACCGTAACCACAACTCTAATCGATTGCATCAAGAGATGGTTCAGTTCGGAATCCTCCATCGGTTCTCCTGATCCACCGAACACTTCACGCAATCGCACCATGCTGTCAACTTGTTGATTTAATTCATCCGATGACAGTCGAAGCTCGTCGATATTGGCGTTCATCTCCAAACGCAAGACTCCAAGTTGCTGTTTGAACT
>CAZOIG010000382.1:0-3188 GCA_964579235.1 uncultured Gammaproteobacteria bacterium | reverse complement strand
CGAATGTCACGCGAGAGTTGCTTGATCACTTGATCTTGTCCGGCGATTCGATGAACTTCGTCGTAATTCAGGCTCTTGGTGGTCTCACGCAGTGCACGCACGCGCTGACGATGATAACTTCTGGTTTTGATCGGGAAGCGTTCAACATCAACGGCATCTATCTTCAGCCGACCGATCAGCACCTCTCGACCTAACAAATACATAATGCAGGCTTGGCGCTTTCCCTCTGCAGAAATATCGTCGGCGGTCACTTTCTCTAAATCAAGCGAGACCACTCTGGCATCACCAATATCAAATTGGGTTGGACCTGACAGTATGGGATATCGATCGATTACCTCGCTCAAGCTGCGGATAAAATAGGCCGGCGCAGTCTCCTCGGTGGTGACTTTTATCGCATCAAATGAAGTCGCTATCTCACTGCTGGCCGCGACTATTGCGAAGTCTTTCACGGTTGGAACAGCGTAGCGTTGCGCAACGGTGGCCAAGTGATAAAGTTCTTTTTCAAACAAATGGTCCACGATGTTCCACCAACTCAAAACCTGCGCACCCTTGTGTTGAAAGCCAGTTTCCTTAATCCAAGCGTCAATCTCCGCAGATTGCTGTGCTTGATAGCGCTTTGGTGACTGCTCATCGGCACAACGGTGGTATACCTCACGAATTGCTTTAAGGACCAGACCCGCCATACCCTCTTGAACTCTTAACGAATCATCGGCGAGCAGCATGCACAAGAAGTTAATCAAAAAGCCTTCTTTTGAAACGGTCGGGAAGCGCACCCCAAGTTGCGTATCGAATGGATTTATCGCGTACTCCTTACTGTTATTCAAACGAGTGTACAGCGCGAGATGCTGTTGTTCTGGCGGTAAACTGTGTTTCACGAGGTTAACAAAGCCCGAAGATGATGGGCCGATATCCAGAGTCATTATAAAAGGCAAGTGACTGATGCCCTTAGCGGTCCACAACGCCATATTGCGTGCTTGTTGCCAAAACGATTTACCGAACCGTTGCGGAGCAATAATGATTTCGCCCCAAGCTTTTTGCTTACTGGATACAGGCTCGTAAGGGATCACTTTGCCATCCGCCGATCGCAAGAGCATACCTCCGCTCGACCAATATGCGGCGGGTCGGGTGAAGGGCAACAAAACCAGTGCGTCCCTAAGTGGGGCACAAGCTAACTCGCCAGGTGTTGTCCGTGACATCGCAGGCAGGCTAGAGAGCGAGGTATACAAAGGGTCTCCAGATATGTGCTTGGTGTCCATCCCCCCCCAGCTCTGAACAACCTTAGTCAACTTTTCAACATTCATCACCAGCTGAGCTTGGCTTTGGCGAACAGTTTCAGCATCCGCTGACCGCACCTTAACCCAAGTATCAGCGACAATACTTAAGCCTACGATAGCGCCGTCGTTCTCTCGTAGTGTTCTCAGATAGTCTAAGCTTCGATTAATCGCTTGATTACTGGTACCAGAGGTATCGGTCCAGGAAAACAACTTCGCTAAGGTTGATTTAACGGCCACAGCGGTCGTGGATAAACCGTCACTATTGAGCAAAATTCGCACTCGGTACGGAATCTTGCTCAGCCTTAGACTCTTAAACAACTCTTGAAAATTGCTGGGCGTTAAACAAGGCCGTGTCACGATGACTCCGCTATGCAATTTCCCGCCGAAATTAACCACTCGATTCGTGTCAACTAGATCACCAACGCCATTCGGAAACAATTGCCGGTCGAAGGCTGGTGGAAACAAATGGGACACTTCGTTTGCATGATGCCTGCCTTTTGCTCGTACGTTTTTGCCTTCTGGCAATGACGGCTCCCATTGGAATTCGGTGTTATCTGGTTCAGTCATTAATCGCAATTCACGCAATATCTCTTTGCAAGTCACGTTGCGGTTTACTACGCCTACCGCATCCAAGTCCTCGGCGATTTGCTGCATAGTCGAAGCATGAATCGACTCGATTTGATTTGCCGCGGTGCCCAAATCAATGCAGTCGCGAGTTGCGAGACCGCCCAAACGCGAGTCGAGTTGGGTATCTTTACGCTTAGCTTTGCGCTCCGAGTTGCTTAATACAGAAGCGTCTACCCATACGCACAAATAGGCTTTTTCGTAGGCGCAATACCCAAGGAGTGCGTCCACCTTGGATTTTAAAATGCGCTCGAGACCTA
The DNA here is from genome assembly GCA_964579235.1 of uncultured Gammaproteobacteria bacterium. Taxonomy (GTDB): domain Bacteria; phylum Pseudomonadota; class Gammaproteobacteria; order Arenicellales; family Arenicellaceae; genus Arenicella. The sequence goes on along the minus strand of CAZOIG010000382.1, from coordinate 1,030 downwards.
GATTGAACCGTCGGCTGGTTGCAATATTGGGAGCGATGCTGTCGTCCAATTGCTTCTTAACGAGCTCCTCTTCGCCACCCATAAAGACAATATCAAGCGCTATACCCGTATGCGACATCAACGTTTGCCAGCGCCGTTCCAGCGTATCAATCATGGCTAAAAAACTGCTCTGCTGCGCCATTTGATATTGGCCTTGAATCTCTAGGGCACCCACCAAACCATGTTTACGGGTTAGAAACGTAGAGGCATCGCTGATTCCTGAAATATCCATATACGCGCGAGGTCCGCTCGCGCCGAAATCACTCAGAACAGACAAGACATCTGAAAACCTCATCGCCAACTTGGCGCTCTTGTGCATAGCCACAGTTCTCGCCGTTTTCCCTTTAGGAGAGCTCGGGTTCTGGCGTTTACGCAATAAACACCGTTGAATGATGCTTTCGACCTGAGTCAGTAGTTCTGATAACTTATTCATTCATGTCAACCGTAGGGACGTCGATTTCAAATAGGCGAGACAGTGCCTTGGTATCAACGTCTGTTTGTATAGTCCTAAGTCTTCGTAAGTTTGCCGCATTCATCACGGGGATATAGCGCAGAGATCTTGATGCGTGCAAGCTGGCGCTGCGCTTTAAATCTGGATCGGGGATGGCCGCGAGGTGCTCTCTGTATTGAGCTATAAAGTTGGAAGTCCAAGCGCGTTGGTCAACTATTCGCCAACGCGCAATACCCACACGATTAAGCTGATCTAAAAAGCGTCTAGCACCCTTGGACGCGTCGCTTGATGAAGTCGAGTCTTGGATCACCATGTTCGCGTAAACCACTAGCCTGAGTAGGTTGCGTTGACTAATTTCAGGAAGAAGGTAGACAATTCCATCTCCATCGAATCGAGGGTCTAGCGTCAAAGCTTGGATGCAAAAAACACAAACAGTCATGGATCGGGCCGCAAGCGGTGAGGTGCTTTGGGTGACAACTTTTGAGTTTGGCTTAATATCGATTTTATAGAGACCTTGACTGCCGTCGCCGCTGACACCCT
>CAZOIG010000381.1:0-6200 GCA_964579235.1 uncultured Gammaproteobacteria bacterium | reverse complement strand
ACCGTTGAGTGGTACGTAAAGAATCTAAATATGGATTTTGTACTTGCGATAGCCGAAGACGAAGTGCCATCAACTAAACAACCTGACCCATATATGCATGTGTTTTTGGAAGCAGGCCCAGACAATGTGTTGGCGTTTTTCGAGTTACCTACGCAACCAGAAATGGGTCGCGATCCAAATACCCCAGAATGGGTACAGCACATTGCCTTTAAGGTGAAAGATAGAGATACCTTGCTGGCCTTTCGTGATCAACTTGAAGCCAACGGCATTGAAGTTCTCGGCGTCACGGATCACAGCCTATTTCATTCCATTTACTTCTTTGATCCTAATGGTCATCGCGTAGAGCTGGCGGCCCCCGATCCAGACGAAGCCGCTAAACTAAAGCGACTCGATGCAGTTAAGTGGGAAATGCTAGAAGAATGGTCACAGACAAAGAAAGCGCCGCGCCATGCCGATTGGCTGCACGCTAAAGAATTTGAGAATAAACACTAAGCGCAAGAAAGAGTCATGAAACTGTACACATACTTCCGCAGCACCGCAGCGTATCGCGTTCGTATTGCGCTGAATCTCAAAGGCTTGGATGCCGAGCTCGTGCCACTTAATTTAGTTAAAAAGGAGCACCGAGAAGACAGCTATACGGCAATCAATCCACAAGCCCTGGTGCCCGCACTGGTGTTGGATTCTGGAGAAGTAATTAACCAATCGATGGCGATCTTGGAATATCTAGAAGAGACTCACCCTGAGCCAGCCCTACTTCCCGAAAACGCTTTGCTCAAGTCCAAAGTTCGCAGTTTCGCCTATGAGATTGCTAGCGATTTACACCCACTGAATAATTTGCGAGTGCTTAAGTATCTTGAAAACGTTTTGCAGGTGGGTGATCAAGCAAAACAAAGCTGGTACGAACATTGGATAGCCACAGCCTTTGCCGCATTGGAGCAACGCTTGAGCGAACAATACGCTTCGAGCGACAAGAAACTCAAATTTTGTTTCGGCTCCGAGGCATCAATGGCAGACTGCCTACTCATCCCACAGGTTTACAATGCAGTTCGCTTCAATTGTGACCTAGAGCCCTACCCTTTGATTCGACAAATCAATGAACACTGCTTGGGTCTCGAACCTTTTGCAAAGGCTGTTCCAGACCTGCAGCCCGATGCACAGTAAAATGACATAAAAAAAGCCGCTCTTATTGAGCGGCTTTTTTTGTTCTGCGCGAACAATGCATTGCTTAGCTTACATCATTGATTGAAGATAGTTCTTCTCACCAACTTTAGCGAACAACTCGATCTGAGTTTCAAGCCAATCGTAATGCTCTTCTTCAGACGCCAAGATGTGTGAAAAAAGATCGCGAGTTACAAAGTCACCGACTTTTTCGCAATGCGCCACAGCGCTCGCGTACATAGGGATTGCTTCCGTCTCAAGACGTAGATCGCACTCGAGCATTTCCAAAACATTCTGACCAATATACAGTTTGCCCAAGTCTTGTAGATTGGGCAGACCTTCGAGCATTAAGATACGCTCGATGAGCATGTCGGCATGCTTCATCTCGTCAATTGATTCTTCGTACTCTTTCTCATTGAGTTTTTCCAAACCCCAATTCTTGTACATGCGCGCATGTAAAAAGTATTGGTTGATCGCGGTCAACTCAAGCTTTAATGCCTCGTTCAGTAGATCAATGACGCCTTCTTTTGCTTTCATGTTGTGTTTTTTGCTTACGTTAGTAGGTTGATTGAATATCAGGATTGTACATCACAAATTGTGAAAATCTAACCATAATATTCACATAAGTCATTGATTTTATTACATTTTAATGCGAATGGTTCGCATTGATTTTCGCGCTTGCATCGACGCGCAGATCCGCGCAATACGCCGTCTTTACTCGCTCGATTCCTCCGCCTCTGGCGTTGAGGTGAAATCGACCTCAGCTTCGGCGGCTAAATAGGCCGCCACGGCATACGCCGCGACATTCTGTTGTAATTCCTCTGGAATGATCTTATCCAAAGTGTCGTCAGGTGTATGGTGATAGTCAAAGTAATCCATACCATTTTGCTCTAAACGGATGGTCGGAACGCCCTGCATCGCCAGTGGAATGATATCTGGACCACCGCCTGGTACATCACTGCCGCCACGTACTATGCCTAAAGGCGACAGCAATTTGCCAATCTCATCAATCGCACCATTGGCACTTGGGTTTACGTTAGAAACCAATCGCCAAATAGTGCGAGCACCAAAGTCAGACTCAGTCGCTAATACGTGATTTTTCAAATTGTCTGTGTGTTTTTGAGCGTAGGCAAATGCGCCCAACAAGCCAACTTCTTCGGCACCAAACATAACTACTCTGATGGTACGTTTGGGGCGTTTGGGTAGGTCCGCAATCAACTTGGCCGCGGCCACTGTAATCGCCACACCAGCACCGTCATCAAGCGCACCCGTGCCAAGATCCCAAGAATCAAGATGGCCGCCAATGAGAACGATTTCTTCAGGACGCTCACTGCCGATCAAATCTAAAACCACATTGCCGCTGCTGACATCGCCTTTCCATTCGGCTGAAGACGAGATAGTCAGTTCTAGTTTCTTACCTAATCTATGTAAACGGCGAAGATGGTCTGCGTCAGGATTAGAGACCGCGATCACAGGAATACTCGACCATTTGTCTTCTAGCGCACTCATCATGCCTGTATGTGGAAAGCGTTGAGAATTAGAGCTGACCGAACGAATCACCAGCGCTTTAGCGCCACCACGTTCCGCGTGCTGCCATCCGACACGGCGTTTTTGATTTGCTGGGCCATAGCCTGCACCCGTTTGACTTGCCACCATTAGGTCGCCATCAACGAAGGCGATCTTGCCGTCGAGCTCGCCTTTTTTAACGGCTTGCAGTGCCTCTAGATTACGAAAGTACACCAAAGGCGCATCGATCACGTTAGCAGACGACGCCGAGCCGCCTAAGGCCGTGCCATACAAGTCTTGTGCATACGGCGAGTTCAATGCGATTTTTAACTCACCACGCTCCCAATACGGCATAGTGAATTCTTCCACCACCACTCGATCGAAACCCAACTCGTCGCCTAGATCTGAGCCCCATTTGCGCGCACGCTCCTCAGCCTCAGAACCCGCTAATCTTGGACCAACCTCAGTTGTTAGCGATTCTACAATCTCATACGCAAGGTCGCTTTCAAGCGCTGCTTCCATCAGCTGCGTGGCCGTGGCTTTTTGCTTTTCGTTTATGCCGCTAGTCAGCGCTTCGTCGGCGTGAGTGATTGACGAAACTGAGGCGAGTAAACAAACGCACAGCAGGCGTAAGTAAAACATTGGTGTTCGGGAAATCGATGGATTTAACAAAGGCATAACAATTCTCTCTATTTGTGACTTTAACGATCTATATTTATAGCAAGATACTCTCGCCCTTCATTGAGAGCCGAGTAAGCATCTGTGTCGGTTGGTCTAAAGGATAAGACTGTCGTCTCATTCTAACGGATAACACCGCTTAATTTTGCACAGTCTTACCGGTATCAAGCATGGAGTTGATACGTGCCTTGGTTGCATCGGTACTCACTAGTTTTAAAAACGCGCGCCGCTCGGCATCAAATAGGTCCTGCTCGCTGAGTGGTGCTCCTGCATCGACGTCACCACCGGTAACAATGCGTGCCAACTCTGTGGCCACCACCACATTGTGCGGCGTGAGCTTACCGGCCGCATGAGCTTGTTGAAGCCACTCTTGCATTGCTGCAAACACATTTCGCCCAGGCGCCGCTAAGGTGGGGCGGTCAAAACCTTGTTGGCCTGTAGGAGACTCGATAGCAGCAAGCGCTGCCGGCAACAAACGATCGCGATTGTTCAGGTATTCGTCATTCGCTCGCAACATGGCATCGGCCCGGGCCAATAAAGGCGACGCACACGTCTTACCGTAGCCTAGGTTCATAAATGCCTTCCAAGCGGCTTCGCCGACTGCTTCCGCACTACTTCCAGCGTCGAGCTGTGCTACCCAGCGATATAAGGTTTCTTTGCAACCACCACCAGCGGGGATAACACCAACACCGGATTCAACCAGTCCCATCACTGAGTTGGCGTGGCAGATCACTTGCTTGGAATGCAGCACCACCTCAAACCCACCGCCTAAAGACATACCAACCGGCGCACACACTACAGGGAAATCAGCCTTCGCCATCGACCAACAGGTTTGTTGAAAATGATTGAGGAACGCATCTAAACCGTCCATATCATCGGCCTTAAAAAACTGACGAACAGCTTGCAGGTTAACCCCACACGAGAAATGCTGAGCGTCGTTGTGCACTACCAAGCCTCGTAACTTTTGCTTTTCAACCGTTTCGATAGCGTCCGCTAAGATTGCCATCGAATCGGCGTCTAAAGCATTAGCCTTGCTGTGAAACTCAACTAAGGCCACGCCGTCTAGATTGAACCAACTGGCGCTCTGCGTAGTGTTTACGGCGGCTTGCGTTTGACGCAACTCGTTAAAGCGAGCGACGCCATTAGGTCGCTCAATAGCGGCCCATCTGCCGCCGAATTCGCGAACTTGAAGGGCCCCGTTTTCAACGCGGTAAAAGCTCGAGCCAGAGGCTTCGCGCAAATACGAAGGTATTTCACGACCTTCAGACTCCAAACGCTGGATGAAATAGTCGACACCGATCTCGTCAATCAGCGCAAACGGGCCTTTGATCCAGTTGTAGCCCAGCTTCATGGCGTCATCTACGCCCAATGGGTTAGTACCCACCTCAGGAATCAGAGACGCGGCATAACGCAGCGTGCGCGACAGTACTCGCCACGCAAACTGCCCATAGAGGCAGTCACTTTTGAGGAGGTGCATAACACCGTCTTTTTCGGCTTTTAGTGCGAGAGGTAAATCCAGCCTTTCAAAACGTTGGTATTCGCCTGACTTAAGATCAATCACTTCGCGGCCTGAAGAAGTATTGCGATAGAAACCCTGACCTTGCTTGTTACCCGTTTGACCATTGGCGATCATTTGCACCATGAGCGGTAACTTGCCAGCTTCGATATGAAAGTCGTCCGATTCAGGCAGCGTGTTCACCAAGCTTTGCGCCACATCTGACATCAAATCGATGCCAATCAAATCGTATAAACCGAACACGCCGGTTTTCGGTATCCCCATCGGGCGACCAAAAATAGCGTCGGCTTCAACTGGGCTCAAACCCATTTCGTCGGCGGCTTGTAGGGCGGCTTGAATCGCGAAGCATCCCACACGATTGCCTAAAAAGCCTGGGGTATCCAAACAGTCGATAACACCTTTACCGAGCTGCTGATCACAAAAGTCACCAAGTACTCGCATTACCTCCGCGGAAGTTTCTTCACCACGCACCAACTCCAACAACGGCATAAAGCGAACGGGGTTGAAAAAGTGCGTTATAGCAAAGCGCTGGCGAAACTCACTCGGCATGTCTTCAACCAAGAGTTTGATTGGAATACTGGAAGTATTAGAAGAAACCATCGCGTGCTCGCCACACACCTCATGAATACGTTTGTACAAATCCTTTTTGATATCCAGGCGTTCAACCACGGCCTCTGCGATCCAGTCGCACTCAGCCAGCTTATCAAAGTCGTCGCGCGTGTTGCCCAGTTGGATATGCTTCTCAAGCTCAGCGCTCATCAAGCCATTGGTCTCTCGGAGTCGCTCCAAGCCGCGTTCGGCAAGCGCGTTAACACTTGGGCCGTCATCCTTCGGTAGGTCGAGAAGCAATACGTCGATGCCCGCGTTAGCCACTTGTCCGGCAATGCCTGAACCCATGGTACCCGCCCCAATGACGGCGACTTTGTTAATCTTGTTCATACTGTTTCCCAAATAAAAATAATGCCAGCGCTCGCTAAGCGCTTATGAAAGTTCGCAGTGCATCAAGCAAACGCCGAGGCGCTTCGATTGGCACCATGTGACCAATACCTTCTAAGGTGAGTGTGCTCGCACTTAAGCCTTGCGCGGCCGCCAGACCTGATTTATGTGGCGTCATCTTGTCTTTGGAGCCCAATACCATCGCCACAGGAAATGGCGTCTCAGCATCGGCAATGCGTGCGATAGCCTCGTTGCCGCCGTTATAGTTAGCACAGGCCTGTAAATCGTTCGCCAGCGGATTAGCGCCCATGATTTGTAAACCTTGGCCCATTGGCTGCATGCCCGGTGTTGGGCTATTGCCAAGATGAATTTTAGAGCCGAAGCCCCACTGCAACATCATTTGTGC
>CAZOIG010000380.1:0-1932 GCA_964579235.1 uncultured Gammaproteobacteria bacterium | reverse complement strand
TATGCAGACCGCTGCAAAAGCTCAAGGCGTGAGCCCAATTATGGTAGCGAAAGGTAATTGTGGAATACCTGAATGGATAGAGGGAAAAATCGCCTACAACGGCACTCCCAAGTTGATGTCTCGATACGCCGAAATGGTTATCGACGCAGGCGCAAGAATAGTCGGCGGTTGTTGCGGAACAACGCCTGAGCATATTGCTGCTATGCGCAATGCCATTGACCAACATATAGGCAACGCGAACATTAGAAAATCTCCCTCGTTGGAAGAAATCGAAAGTGACTTGGGTGAGGTATCAATGGGAGCCAAAGCACAATTGGCTGGTGACTTAAGTGTAGAGGGCGGCTCGAATACCGGAAGTACCAAGCGAGAACGTCGCTCTAGACGCCGCTAGTTCGAGCGACACACTTGTTACAGCTTTGCTAAGCCCGTACGGTTAGGGCGTCTTATTGGTGCCAGTCCTATTGATCGGGACAGACTTAGCCTAGAAGAATGGTTTAACCCGCGATCCCTGCGAATTCAAAGGTTTTAACCTTTTCCGAGCGTCGATTCAGACGCTGGCTACGTTGAGCTAGTTTAGCCAACAAACCGGTCTTTGAGCGCTCACCAGCAGAGGGCCTACACTCGGCGTCAGCCAAAGCTAATTGAGCATTGCTGGAATACTTGCGGTTTAGAGATGTGTTCAAACTGTCCATGAGCAAAGTCTAGAAGACTTTATTAATAGTTAAAAATAATAAAATCTTATTCTTTTATATTTTTTTCTTATTAAGAGACTTGCTCATAGTGGATAAATCCTCCTAGGGAGCGCATCCACAAAACATCACATTTTGTCTTTATAATCTGACAACAATCAGACCCTAGACGAATTACTTTCACACGCTGTTATGAACCTATCCAACATTCCAGTTTTAGTCGGTGTAGCCCAAATTACGGACCATCCTGACTCGGGTCGTATTGATTCGCCGCTTGAGTTAATGACCAGAGCAGGACGTGCTGCGCTCGAAGACTGTGGCGCTAACAAATTAGAAAAAGCTATAACAAACGTCAGCGTTACCAGCATTTCGGTGGATGCAGACTCAGTTAAAACACCGTTCAAAAAGTCATACGACAATCTACCTAAGTCAGTTGCGTCTCGTTTGGGCATTGAAGAGTGTAACCACCTCTACTCGGCGCCTGGCGGAGACACGCCCCAATACCTCGTAAACCATCACGCGAAACGTATTATCGAAGGCCACGATGAAACCGCCCTAATTTTAGGCGGTGAAGCAATCTACAACATGTTTGAGAAGTTCTCGGCCTGGTACAAACTGTTTATGCCTTGGGGAGCATGGCGAGAGAAAACTGGCTCATCCCCTGAAGTAATCGGTGATTTTCGGCCAGGCACCTCAAAGTATGAAGACCGGTACAAATTGAGTCGACCCACCACGACTTACCCGATGTTCGAGAACGCCTTGCAGGCGCACTACGGTCGTCGCAGCTCTGAGCATCATCAAAAGATTGGGGAAATATTCGCTCGACTGACAACAACGGCGAGTCAAAACCCTTATGCCTGGAACCAGCAAGAATATTCATCTGCGGAGCTCACTACCGTCAGCTCGAGCAACCGGATGATTACTTACCCCTACCCAAAATTGCTTAACTCAATCTTTAAAGTAAACCAATTCGCTGGTTTAGTTTTAACCAGTGTTGCGCGCGCAAAGCAGTTAGGAATACCCGAGGATCGGTGGGTGTATATTCCGGGTTTTGCTTCTCAATACGATCATTGGTATTTGAGTGAGCGAGAAAACTATCACTCCTCACCGGCTATTCGCAGCGCTGGAGCGCGCGCGATGAAAATGGCTAACGTTGGTATCGACGACATAGAGCACTTCGACATCTACAGTTGTTTCCCGTCAGCTGTGCAAATCGCTTGTGATGAATTGAATATTGCCCATG
>CAZOIG010000379.1:0-6499 GCA_964579235.1 uncultured Gammaproteobacteria bacterium | reverse complement strand
GCACTACCAAAGGTTGAGAGCACGCTCACTATGCTAATTTCTTGATCGCCGATCATGTATTGCAGGGGCATAACCGGAGCCAATGGTTCTGTAGAAAAGGTTTCGGTATGCGCTAGGTCTACGAAATCTTTAAGCTCCTCTATAAGCTCGATCGCAGCGGCGTCGTGTAGCTCATAGGCCTCTCTGCGCAAGCGCATGTAAAACCCCGCAGCGATCTCATCCCAGTTCTTAATAAATTGGCACAAACCTTTAGGATGGAGTGAGAGTCGCGCAATATTGAAGCGACCATCATCTTCAGTGTTTTCGAGCAGTTGTTGCATGTCGCCAAACGCCGACAGCAGTTTGTCGGCTGCCGAGTTTTTCATTTTCAGATTCCACTGCCGATCCATAACAATGGCGGGGTAGGGGTTGTGGTTCTCGAGCATCATTTCCAACACGTTGCTTACTGTTTGCATAACGGGTTGATCGAGCTCACTTTCAACATAAAGCGGTGCGAAACCCGCCAAGCTGAGTAATCGATTGCGATCTCGGTTGGGTATGTTGAGCGTTTCGGCGAGGCGCACCACCATTTCTCGACTTGGTTTTGCTCGCCCGGTTTCCAACCAAGATAAATGACGTTGCGACACATCGGCTTCCAAAGAAAGATCCAATTGAGACATTTTTCTGATCTTGCGCCAGTCTCTTAGAACGTGAGTGAATTCCGAATTGTTTGCGGCGGCATTCTGCATGGCTGTACTCCGTACTATCGTGTTCGATCTGATTGCGAAGTGTAACCATACGGTGGCGTATGACTTGTTTCAATAACCTCTCAGGTAATAGGTAATAGATTTGCGATCCTTGCTCTTCTGCTTGCGGCAACCGTGTTTTTGCATTTGGTTTTGTCGCAGGCAAAAAAAACCGGAGCGCTAGGCTCCGGCAAATCCGAGTTGTTTCTAATTCGGTTTTTCTAAACAGCTCTTATAAAGAGCCTATTAGAGAATCACTTAGTTAAGTGTTACAGCTGAACCTTTGTCTGAAGTGCACTCAACCACTGAACGCTCGCCGTTAGCTGTTACGCGAAACTTCGCTGTGAACAGGCCGCGACGTGATTTGATTTTTGAAACACGTACGTTAGTAACGCCTTCCATTGTGTCGTTGATGCTTTGCTTGCATTCAGTCAACAGCGCATTGTCTGATTTTTGATCAGCAAGAGTCGGAAGAGCAAAAACTAGAGAAGAAGCGATTACTGCAGATTTAATGATGTTTTTCATAAGGGTCTCCTAGGAAGAGAAAAGTGTTTAATCGGTTGCTCAAGAAACCTTATTAAGTTCTCTTGGCACAATCGCATTAAACGCTTTTTGGGTGAGCAACTCTTCCGAAAACCTTAAGATCGCTACCGAATTTTAAAATTCGGTAGGTTTTTTAAGAATCCGCTAGTACTTCAGCGCGGTATTTTGTGGGTGACACTCCAAATTGAGCTTGAAATGCAGAATTGAATGAAGAAATTGAACGAAAACCAACATCGAGCGCAATGCTCAAAACAGGTACGCGTGAGTCCTCGCGCAAGCGGACTCCCGCCTCTTCGATACGATAGCGATTAACAAATTGATTGAAATTGCGGTAGCCGAGCTCCTGATTGATCTTCTCGCGTAGCCGATACTCGGGCACATTCATGGTGCTGGCTAGGCTGGCGACTCGTAGGTCGTGGTCGGCGTATAGACGTTCATTCTCCATTTTGGACAGTAAATCGACTAAAAGCGGATCGGAGGTCTTATGTTCTACCGGCATCGGTAAACCAGTCAGAACACCCGTCGGGTTCTTGCGAAGATAGTAGTAATTGATCGCCAAGCCTAATGAAAAGGTGATCGCCGCGAAGATCGTCGCTACCTTGATTGGCAAATCAAAGTTGGTGATGGTTTCAGCAGCAGAGGCAAGGAAGGTCACCAGCGCCAATACGAAAATGAACAAGTTCCGCATTTTATTGCGGGTTTCGACTAGGTCAATATCTTTACCTCGCCAAACCACATAAATAGCGACGGCCGCAATAAAGATTTTTAGCAACCTTAACCACAGCGGCGAGTCAGGTAGCCCAATGGCATTTAGGTGGAGGTAGAGTGAACTGCCGATTGAAAAGCTCACCAAGACCAATAACCACAGGGGTAGCGAACAGTCTTCTTCAAAAATCATCCAAACAAAAAGCAGCATAAGGCTTGGTGATATGGTGGCAAAAAACCACAAGAAGTACAGATCTGTTATCCCCAAAGTGTCAGTGATGATCGGCATCAACATGTACATCAAAACCCCAACCTGAACCAAGACACCCGTTACCCGCACGCGTGGCGAGTTGTCAGACAAGGCTAGCGTCAGGATAAGCAGTAGAATTTGAGACGCGGCCAGCAAGCGCAGCGCGATATTGACGAATTCCATTTTCGATTTACAGCATGGTTACGAGGGATAAGCTCATAGTGTAAATCATGTACAAAGTGTAAAGCAGGCTAAATGGCTAGAAATGGTGCTTTTCGAGTGGCGTCACTTGATAAACATTGCTTGCTGTTAAGGAGTGCTACGTGAAGAATTCTCAAAGTGTGTGCTATTTTACGGATGTAAGCTCAAGCCGATGCACCATAACTGCGACTGCAGCGGCATTGATGCTATTGCGATAAAGTGTTCAGAGGAGTTACCTAAGACTATGAAAGTAAAAGTAAACGGCGTAGAACAAGAGCTGTCGGTTGAGCCAAACATGCCGATTTTGTATGCGCTCAGAGATGAGCTTGGCCTAACGGGTACAAAATTTGGCTGTGGAATTGGTCAATGCGGCGCGTGTACAGTGCATCTGGACGGTAACCCCATTCGGGCTTGCTTGACCCCGGTGTCAGTGGCGCAAGATAAGGAACTGACCACCATCGAGGGTCTTGCCGAGGACAACGTCCTGCATCCTGTGCAACAAGCTTGGGTCGACCATAAAGTTCCGCAATGCGGTTTTTGCCAAAGTGGACAAATGATGAGTGCGGTCGCTTTGTTGAACAGAAACTCTGACCCTAGTGATGCAGAGATTGAGGCGAGCATGCAGGGTAATATCTGCCGCTGTGGTACCTATCCTCGCATCAAGGCGGCAATCAAAGATGCTGCGCAAAAGGTTCGCAAGGAGGTGTCCTAATGCAAGTTAAGTCATTAGATCGCCGACGCTTTCTCCAGCTTACAGGTATAACTGGTGGGGCTTTTATCTTAGGCATTGAGCCTGAATTCGTTGCAACTTCAGCCAAAGCGCAAGCGGCTGATGTATCTCAGCTTGGCCATTTCGTAAGCATTGCTGAAGATGGTGCGATGACCATTGTGTGTCAGCGCGCGGAGATGGGGCAGGGCATCGTTACCAGTGTTCCCCAAATCATTGCAGATGAAATGGGCGCTGATTGGTCACAGGTGAGCGCTCGATTGGCTCAGGCAGACCCTAAGTACGGTCATCAAAGTACAGGTGGTTCAGGATCGATTCGTCGACATTATGATTTTACTCGCCGCATGGGCGGTATCGCTCGCGCGATGCTCGAGCAAGCTGCCGCCGAACGGTGGGGCGTTAATGTCTCTGAGGTGAAAGCGCAAAATCATGCGGTCACCCATTTATCTTCCAAGCGCAGTCTAGGTTTTGGTGAGCTGGCCGAGGCGGCGGCAAAGCTAGAAGTACCAAACGCTGAGACAGTCGTTTTACGCCCAGATTCTGAGTTGAAGCTGACGGGTAATGACGTAAAACTATTGAGCCATGAAGAAATGGTGCGTGGCGAGTTGCAGTACGCTCAAGATGTACAATTGCCTGGCATGCTCATTGCGAGTATTCAACGTCCGCCTGCGGTGGGGGATAGGGTTAAGTCTTTTGATGCGACTGAGGCTAAGAACGTCTCAGGGGTGGTTGATGTAATCCGACTTAAAGATCGCGATTTTCCCGTTAGTGTATTGCCGCTCTCAGGTGTTGCTGTGTTGGCTACTAATACATGGGCTGCCATTGAGGGACGAAAAAAACTAGTGATTGAATGGGAAGCCGGGCCGAACCGAGTACATGAATCCGAAGCCTATAAGGCTTCATTAGTTGAGACAGCTAAGACCAAAGGCGCGCCGATAAGGCAACAAGGCGATGTCTACGCGCATGAATACGACCCCGAGCGAACTTTAGAAGCGACTTACACGATCCCTTATCACAATCATTCACCGATGGAGACCCCGGCTGCAACTGCCGTAATCGAAGATGGTGTTTGTACGGTATGGTCGGGCACACAAACCCCGCAATGGGGCAAAGCCTTAGTGCTAGCCGAACTCGGGCTTAACCCCGAAACAGACTGGAACAAGGTCGTTTTTAATAACACCTATATGGGCGGTGCTTTTGGCCGCAAGGGTAAGAACGATTATACGGTTGAGGCGGTTGAGCTTGCTCAAGCTTCAGGTAAGCCAGTGAAGGTGGTTTGGACGCGCGAGGACGATACCAAGCATGGTTTTTACCATTCAATGTCGGCTAACTATTACAAAGCCGAACTGACGCCCGATAAGAAAAAAGTGGATTATCTGATTGCACGGGTAGCGCACCCAGCCATTTCGGCGCTGTTTGATAACGATTTGTTGTACCCACAACCTCTGGCGCACTCACAGAGTTTTGGTGACTTAGCATTTGATGTGGACAACATTAGTATCGAGAAAACCGAGGCGCGGATGCACGTACGCTTGGGGTGGTTTCGTGCGGTACAAAATATCCATAATGCCTTTGCAATGAGCTGTTTTGTTGATGAGTTGGCGCACAAGGCAGGCATCACTACTCAGCAAATGTGGTTGAACTTGATTGGAAAAGATCGCGCTTTGGACCCTAAGGCGCTCGGTTTTGTTGACTGGGACAATTATGGTCACGAAGAAGGTGAATACACACCGAGCACGGCACGCATGAAGAATATGATCAACGAGCTACACCGCTTGGTGCCAATCAACGAGCCCTGTGCGGATGGTGAAGGCTGGGGGATAGGCTATTGCACTAGCTTTTCTGCCTACTCGGCGGCAGCTACCAAAGTACGGGTTCGCGATGGCAATCTCGAAGTGCTGGAAATGCATACCATCATTGATTGCGGCAAGATCATTACCCCGGACCGAGTGCGTTCACAAATGGAAGGCGCCATGATCATGGGCTTGGCCGTAGGCTTGTACAGCGAGATCACGGTTGAAGATGGAGCTATCAAGCAAGGCAACTTTAATGATTACCCAGTTGCTCGAATTAATCAGGTGCCACCAATGCATGTGCATTTAGTCGATTCAGATCAACCGCCGGGCGGTGTTGGCGAGCCAGGTTTTCCAGCGATTGCGCCGTCAATTGTGAACGCTGTATTTCACGCGAGTGGCCAACGTGTGCGAGATCTGCCGCTGAAGAAAGTCTTTAGCGTTTAGACGCAATTAAAGAAAGCTAACGGGCTAAAAAAAGGCGATCAACCGTTGGGTTGATCGCCTTTTTATGTTCTCAGATAAAGCTAGAACAGGCCGTCGATTTGGCCAGCGTCATTGATGTGGATTGCTTCAGCCGAAGGCACTCTTGGCAAGCCAGGCATCGTCATGATTTCGCCGCAAATCACCACCACAAACCCAGCACCAGCGGCTAGGCGTACCTCACGCACGGGCACCGAGTGGTTGGTCGGCGCGCCTCTAAGGTTAGGGTCGGTTGAGAAACTGTACTGTGTTTTCGCCATGCAGACTGGCAGGTCGCCATAACCCTGTTCCTCCCATTCGCGCAGCTGATTACGGATTTTTTTATCCGCCAGCACTTCATCCGCACGGTAAATGCGTTTGGCGATCGTTTCGATTTTTTCGAACAGGCCCATCTCGCTTGGGTACAGTGGGGCAAAATTAGCCATGTCTGCATCCGCTATTTGTGCGACACGCTTGGCTAATGCCTCCGAGCCTTTAGAGCCAAACTCCCAATGTTTTGAGACAATCGCTTCGGCGCCATGCTCAGCAACGTAGTCTTGAATAACTTTCACCTCGGCATCGGTATCGGTAACAAAGTGATTAATTGCGACGACCACGGGCACACCAAACGATTTTAAATTCTCGATGTGTCGCCCAAGGTTCGGGCAGCCATCCTTCACTGCGGCAGTGTTCTCTTGGCCTAGATCGGCTTTGGCAACGCCACCGTTCATTTTCATCGCGCGCACGGTAGCCACTAGAACCACCACGCTTGGCGAAAGCCCCGCTTTGCGGCATTTAATATTTAAGAACTTCTCGGCGCCTAAATCAGCACCAAAGCCCGCCTCCGTGACGACGTAGTCGGCGAGTTTGAGCGCAGTAGTGGTGGCGACAACCGAGTTACAGCCGTGCGCAATATTTGCGAAGGGGCCACCGTGGACAAATGCTGGGTTGCTTTCTAGGGTTTGTACTAAGTTGGGTTGAATAGCTTGCTGCAGCAGAACTGTCATGGCTCCGTCTGCCTTTATGTCTCGCGCATAGATTGGTGACTTATCGCGACGATAGGCAACGATGATGTCTCCTAAGCGTTTTTGTA
>CAZOIG010000378.1:0-3698 GCA_964579235.1 uncultured Gammaproteobacteria bacterium | reverse complement strand
ATAATTCAGAATATGTCTAAGGTAAAGACCAAGAATCCGTTTTTCCTCTTAGACGAAATCGACAAGATGGCGGCAGACTTTCGTGGCGATCCCGCTTCTGCGATGTTAGAGGTTTTAGATCCTGAGCAAAATAATACGTTCGCGGACCATTACTTAGAGGTGGATTACGATCTCTCTGAAGTGATGTTTGTCGCGACAGCGAATAGCCTTGATATACCAGGACCGCTACTGGACCGCATGGAAGTTATTCGTCTCGAAGGCTATACCGAAGACGAAAAACTTAATATCGCTAAGCGCTACCTAGTGAAGAAGCAAACCAAGAATAATGGTTTGAAAGCGAGCGAGATCGAAGTTCAAGACAGCGCGATCATTGATATTATTCGTTATTACACTCGCGAAGCTGGTGTACGTGGTTTGGAGCGTGAAATATCAAAGATTTGCCGTAAGGTCACTAAACAGTTGCTCACGGATAAGAGTGCCAAAAGCATCACCGTTTCAGCCGACAACCTAGGCGAGTTCTTAGGGGTAAGACGACATTCTTTTGGCTTGGCCGACAAGCAAGACCGAGTTGGACAGGTAACTGGCTTAGCGTGGACGTCGGTCGGTGGTGAATTGCTCTCAATCGAGACCATGATCGTACCGGGTAAGGGTAAGCAATTGAGCACCGGTAAACTTGGCGATGTCATGCAAGAATCTATCCAAGCCGCGATTACCGTAGTACGCTCAAGGGCACCCTCGATGAATATCGATAAAGACTATTTTTCGAGTAACGATTTCCATGTGCATGTACCTGAAGGTGCAACACCAAAAGATGGTCCGAGTGCCGGCGTTGGCATGACTACTGCGTTGGTGTCTGCGGCGACTAATATTCCAGTAAAGGCTTCGGTCGCGATGACGGGCGAGATAACCCTGCGCGGTGAGGTTTTAGCGATTGGCGGGCTCAAAGAGAAGTTGCTAGCAGCGCACCGTGGTGGCATCAAAACAGTCATAATCCCAGCGGAAAATGAGAAAGACTTGGTCGAGATAGCCGACGATATAAAAGCTGATTTAGACATCCGACCAGTAAAGTGGGTGGATGATGTGCTTGATATTGCATTAACTCGATCTCCGTATAAGTTAGTTGATGAAATAGTTGGAGAATCAGACGCAATTAAATCGGACGACTCCAAGGAACCCGATTTGGCGCCGAAGCACTGATTTTTCGTACATAGCCCCCGACTTAGCGAAGGGGCTTTTGAAATACTTCTATATAAATCAACGACGTTGCGCGCGTTGCTAAGGTAAGCCCTCAAAAAAGTGATTTGGACGGCCTCTAATTTTTAGTCCTAAAAGTCGCCGAAACCCGCATAAACACTGGCTTTCTGCACAAAATAAATTTCAAGTCAATATTGTAATTAGCCGTTAAACGGTAGATCATTCGTGGGCGGGTATGAAACGCTTACGCGCCTAAGAAAAGGCGCATTTCATTGCCGGCAATATCGGGATTCTGACGTAAAGGGTTGGCTCTTCTGTGTAAAGCTCGTAGTTAGATAGTTACCAGCTCTAGATAAAAGGACGACCATGCAACGTAATTAGTGGGTCAAAGTGAATGTGTTTTTTGAATCGGCCTCAGAGCGGGTTCAGCAAAGCTACTTCAAGGCCTGCAGTCCCGATCGCTTGGCGCTAAAAGGAATTACAAGCCGTTTTTTGACGGTGAGTAAAACAACACAATAAATATAAATAGAGGAACTTAATAGTGAATAAATCAGAATTAGTTGATTTCGTGGCTGGTCAAGCTGACATCTCTAAATCATCTGCAGCGGACGCAGTCGATGCAGTGATTGATGGTATTACAGGCGCTTTGAAAAAAGGCGACAGTGTTACTTTCGTAGGCTTCGGCACGTTCTCTGTAGGTCGTCGTGAAGCACGTGATGGTCGTAACCCACGCACTGGCGAAACGATCAAAATCAAAGCTTCAAATTTAGCTAAATTTAAAGCTGGTAAAGGCTTAAAAGATGCATTAAACTAGCGCCCGCTCGAGAGGGTGACGGATCGTTTTAACACCCGTTACCCTTCTCTGAACAGCGTTGTTAACGCAAAAAGATTCGGGTGCTTAGCTCAGTTGGTAGAGCATCGCCCTTACAAGGCGAGGGTCAGAGGTTCAAGTCCTCTAGCACCCACCAGTAAAAGTCGAAAAGCTTGCTCAGAGCAAACCTTGATCGACTTAAAAGAATTGGAGCGGTAGTTCAGTTGGTTAGAATACCGGCCTGTCACGCCGGGGGTCGCGGGTTCGAGTCCCGTCCGCTCCGCCATTCTTTAAAAGACGACCTTTCGGGTCGTCTTTTTTTTTTGCCTGCCATTTATTTGCTTCTGTTCTTGAGTGTCTTTCCTCGACCAAGAAATAGCGGCTCGACGCTTCATTTCCATTATCCGTTTATACTGCTGCTTATTAAACTTAGTCTTGAATACTGGTTCAAGGCGTAATCTCAGCATTTGAATGAGGAATGAAATTATGTATCAAGCATTACAGCCGGTGGTTAAGGACTTAGGTGAGTTTAGTGTGGCGCGTGTGCTGCCTAATTCTAAAGCTCGCATGGTTGGGCCGTTCGTTTTCTTTGACCACATGGGGCCCGCTAAATTCTCACCTGGACAGGGCGTAAATGTTAGACCTCATCCCCATATCGGATTAGCTACCTTGACCTATTTGCTTGAGGGTAAGATTCTGCATAGAGACAGTTTGGGTAATCGGCTTGAGATTACGCCCGGTGATGTTAACTGGATGGTGGCAGGTTCTGGTATCACCCACTCTGAGCGAGAGACCCTAGAGCATATGTCGTCAGAGCACAGGCTGGATGGTGTTCAGTGTTGGGTGGCTTTACCCAAAGATATGGCTGAAATAGAGCCATCTTTTACGCATCGCAGTCGTTTTGAATTACCGCACTGGATTAAAGAGGGTGTATCGGCGCGAATAGTGATCGGCGAGGCCTACGGTCTGCGCGCTGATATAAAAACGTTCTCGCCTATGTTTTTAGTTGATGTGGCGGCGCAACCGGGATCACAAATAGCCAGACCCAATCCACAGCAGGAGTGCCTTGCCTATATTGCCGATGGTTCCCTAGAGGTCAGTAGAGCAGGCATGCGAGAGACCTTACAGAAAGGGGCGACGGTCTTGCTCGATTCTGATATCGAGATTACGGCCGTAGAGTTCTCGAGAGTTATCTTACTGGGCGGCGAAGCATGGCCGGAAAAGCCTCACCTGTTCTGGAACTTCGTGGCGTTTGATAAGGAGCGCATTGAACAGGCTAAACAAGATTGGCAAGCAGGGCGCTTTGCTCCCGTTATCGGCGACGACGAAGAGCGTATTCCATTGCCTGAGTGATGACCTGAGCCAGGTACGCATTAGAGAAGTGCGCATTAGAGAGTTACACACTTAAGCTGTATAACTCTTTGCATGCAGTGATTTTTGTGGCGCACGCCCCGATTCTAAGCCGTAATATTGGCCAGCGAGGCGCGCTGCTGAACTGATTCAGCCGATTGCTCTCGACTGAATCAGACCCACCTTAAACGTGCTCTTAGTTTAGTCCTGCGTTTATTCGGAGGCCAGTACCTCACCATCTGGTCCGATAATGATTACTTCGCCTAGGTCGGCGGCACGAATCGGTTCTTCAATCTGACTCAAATCACCCACTACCAGCCAAAGCATTTCATTCGCCTTAAAG
>CAZOIG010000377.1:0-2191 GCA_964579235.1 uncultured Gammaproteobacteria bacterium | reverse complement strand
GCTCATTATCGTTTTGCTATGGATCGTTTGGCCATCAATGGCCAATTTGGGTCTGGTTGGCTGATCTGTGGAATTATACTGTCCAAGACCATTATTTAGCAAACTGATGATATCCATAATTTTGAGTGATGTAAACGCTGGTACGCGGGTTTACGGCAGAAATCACTCAAAATTGAGGTGTCGAAACCTCCTGTTTAGGGTATTTATCCACTATTAATCTTGTTTCGTCCATCGTTGGAAACCCTTGTCTAAGCCTTGGTTTCGACGCTAGCAGCGACCAAACTGCTCAAATTGACAATTCCGCGAGGGCTTGTGGTCTTAGTGATCGCATGAATTGGCGCTTTAGCACCTAGCACAATCGGCCCTACTGAAATACCGTTAGCCAGCGCTTTGAGTACGGTATAAGTAATGTTGGCGGCGTCGAGATTAGGCATGACTAAGAGGTTGGCGTTGCCGCTAAGACTACTCTTGCCGGATTTAGCACGCGTTATTTCGTTTAGTGCCGTGCCGCCTTTCATCTCACCATCTACCTCAAGATCGGGCGCTAACTCTTTGATTAACCTTAAAGTTTCGGCCATTTTCAAGGAAGACTCGGTTTTATGGCTACCAAAACTCGAGTGCGATAATAATGCGGCGCGGGGCTGCATGCCGAAGCGTTCGATTTCTTCTGCGGCCATAATCGTGATCTGCGCGAGTTCTTCGGCTGTCGGCACCTCGTGCACACTGGTGTCGGTGATAAAGTAAGTGCCGGTGTCGAGCAACATGAGGTGCATGACCGCCATTTGGTTGCAGTTGGGTTTAAGGCCGATTTGCTCGCCAATCAACTCGATTTGCTCATGCAGCTTTGCACTAGGGCCAGTCAGTACAGCATCAGCCTCTCCGCGATCTAACAAACCTTTGGCGATTTGCAGACGTTCATCTAAACCTGGTGTTAGGCACTCTATGACGTCGAAGTCTTTGTCCATTTCCAGTCGCAGACTCAGTGCCTTACTGCGTTCAGCAATAATTTTTCGTTCACCCAGTAGTATCGGGCGGGCATAGCCTTGATCCACAACATCTTGTATCGCGCGCAAGATTCGATCATTTTGACCATCGGTGTAGACTAATCGTGTTGCATGCAGTTGTGCCTTTTCGAAAATAGGCCGCATGACATTACCAGTGCGATAAACCAAAGGCTCCAGGCTCTCGCGATACGCCTTAAGACTACTGAACGGTTGCTTAGCAACACCGCTATCAATAGCGGCTTGCGCAACCGCTGGCGCAATACTGGTAATCAGGCGCGGGTCAAATGGCTTTGGCAAAATATAGTCGGCGCCAAAGCGAAGCGACTCATTTTTGTAGTAGTTGGCAACCACTTCAGAGCTTTCTGAGTGTGCGAGGTCCGCCAGAGCGTAAACACAAGCTATTTTCATCTCAGGCGTGATTGAGGTTGCACCTACGTCTAATGCACCCCTAAACAAGAATGGAAAGCACAAGACGTTATTAACTTGGTTAGGATAGTCCGATCGACCGGTCGCCATGACCGCGTCGGGACGATGTTCGCGCACTAGCTCAGGTTGAACTTCTGGTACTGGGTTCGCCATGGCCAATATTAATGGCCGATCAGCCATGCTTTTTAGCATAGCTACGTCAATCAGATTGGGTTGAGAAACGCCCAAGAATACATCGCAGTCTTGCATGGCATCCGATAAATCTCGCGCTGCTGTCTCTACTGCAAACTTCTTCTTAACTGGGCTTAAGCCCTCACGACCGGTGTATATAACGCCGCGGCTGTCCAGCATTAAAACGTTTTCTGGAATCACGCCTAAATCGATCAGCAAATCAGTACAGGCCATAGCCGCTGCGCCAGCGCCTGAGACCACGAGTTTGATGTCCTTGATGTTTTTATCGACGACCCGCAAACCATTAATTACGGCGGCTGCCGAGACAATCGCGGTGCCGTGTTGATCGTCATGGAACACTGGAATGTTCATGCGTTCACGCAATTTGGCTTCGATTTCAAAGCATTCAGGCGCTTTGATGTCTTCAAGGTTGATGCAGCCGAAGATCCGTTCGAGCTTTGCAACTACGTCGCAGAACGCGTCGACATCGGTTTCGTCAACTTCAATATCGTAGGCGTCAACGTCGGCAAAGTTCTTGAACAGAATCGCTTTACCTTCCATAACGGGCTTAGAGGCCAAAGCGCCGATAT
>CAZOIG010000376.1:0-1810 GCA_964579235.1 uncultured Gammaproteobacteria bacterium | reverse complement strand
CGTTGGACCTTTCAACGAAACGCTTGTCCGGTCTCAAGACTATGAAATGCTATTACGGCTCGCCTGTCTTGCGCCCCCAAACTCAACCGATGAGGTCGTTCTTTTCCAACGGGTTCATGATGGCGCTCGCGGAAAATCTGGGGATCAATTCGCTGCAGACAACAGCTCAGCCAGATGGCAAGCCGCTGACCAGACGATTTTTCAAGAGCTACTCAAAACCTGGCCTTTGCCGAGATTCAGCTTTGATTCGACGAGACCATTTCGCGAGTCTGAAGCGCTGATCGGTCGGGCGATAATTATGGCCCGTAAAGGGCTTTGGAAATTGGCGATTGCCGACTTCCACCGTGCCGCGGAGATCGATATGGCAGACGCGAAAGCCCGCGAGCTACCAATTGGATTCTCTAAGTCTATTCGCGGGGCGCTCAGCTCGAAATATGGGATCGATAGTTTGGTAAATTCAATTGAATACCAAGATAGCATTACCGCATTAGCGGAAAAATCAAACCTAGGACGGGATGTGGTCCAGCAACTTGCAACGGGCTTGAGATGGCGGGTGAAAGAGAACCTGATGAGCGGTCGACCTATAACAGCCGCCAAGACCGCCCTATTGTGCATCAGGTGGTGGCGATCCTCACGCGCTACCTCAGTTGAAAAAAATCGTGCGTAATGTCATCAAAGCACGTGAAAACTGACCCTGGAAGCAACTTAAAAAAACGAACGGGCGTTGCCCTAGCGTTTAGCGCGCTTGGCAATTGGGCGAACATGCTGATCGGAATGGTCTCGCTGGTCGTTTTGAGCCGAATTTTAGGGCCCCAGCCTTACGGCGAATTTGCATTACTTCTCGCGTGTTTAGCCATCCCGATGGTAATTCTTACCGTTAGCTTGAACGAATCCATTATCCAGCATCCGAAACTGGAAGAGGGACATTTAGACACGACCTTTGCGGTCGCCATGTTCGGTGCATTTACGCTTTTGAGCATCTTATTTGTCGGCTCAAGTGAATTGCTCAGCGCGCTCAACGCGCAGAGTCTGCAATGGCCGCTCTTTGCGTTGCTGGCAATTCTCCCGCTCGAAGCTGCCGCCACTGTTCCGAGCGGGTTGCTTATTCGTCGATTGGAGTATGCAGCGTTTGCCAAAATCGACGTTGCGAGCAGCGTGATTGCTGTAACCGCAAGTATCGGCGCCGCGCTCGTGACCGTAAGCATTTGGCCACTCATCATCGGCGAGGTATCCCGCAAAATTATCCGGCTCGCAATGATCTCATATTATTCACGCTGGCGCCCAGGATTACAGATAGAAAGTCGCTATTTCAAAGACCTGCTCGGCTTTAACGGCTCCATTTCTGCGATCGCCGTTTTGCAGGTGTTCACGAATGAAGCCCCTAGACTAGCGATTGGCTCAAGCCTTGGCTTAATCGCCCTCAGCTTCTTCAATTTGGCGATGCGCGTCCGCGATCAGTTAAAGGCCGCATTGGTCACCCCATTCGGAGCCGTTTCCTTTGACGTATCGTCAGAGATGTCGCAGCTGTTTGCAACAAGAAGATCAATGTCGAGATAAGCGGCGACCAAATAAGCGTAGATAAAAGTCTAATTGGCGCACTTGAAGCGCCTCTAGTTCACATGACAAGAAATGCCGCAGACCACGGAATCGAAACTATTGATGACCGGATTGCCAGTGGTAAAGATGAAGCAGGAACTATTTCAATTGATGTAAGTGAAGATGACGAGTATCTCTTCATCAAAATTTCTGATAATGGTAAAGGTCTAAACTTTGAGGCTCTGAGAGAAAAAGGCGTCAAGATGGGACTATT
>CAZOIG010000375.1:0-2485 GCA_964579235.1 uncultured Gammaproteobacteria bacterium | reverse complement strand
CATTATCGAATTCCGCTATAACGACTTGATAGCGTATCAAGATCAAGCGTATGCAGATCGTTACAAAGCCTTTGTTGAACAAGTAAGAACGGCTGAAGCGGCGGTTACCAAAGACGAGAAACGGCCTCTAACGCTGGCCGTTGCCAAGGCCTTGTACAAAACGATGGCCTATAAAGACGAGTACGAAGTGGGTCGTCTGTATTCTGACGGTCGATTTGATGCGCAACTTAAGGAGCAGTTCGAAGGTGACATTAAGCTAACCTTCCACTTGGCACCGCCTTTGTTTGCACCGCGCAATAAACACACTGGAGAGTTACGCAAGATCCGTTTGGGCGGTTGGATTAAACCAGCATTTGCTTTACTCCGGCGTCTTAAGTTTTTGCGAGGTACGCGATTCGACATATTCGGCTATACGGCCGAGCGTCGCCAAGAGCGAGCTTTTATCTCTGATTTTCAAGCCACCGTAGAAGAGTTACTTGCGACGCTGAGCGCAGAGCGAGTTGCCGCAGCGGTAGAGATTGTCGATTCGTTTAATAAGGTTCGTGGCTTTGGCCATGTTAAAGAAGCCAATCACAAACAATTTGAAACCGGCCTTGCGATAGCACTCGAGTCGTACAAGAAGCCCGCCTCAGCGGCTGGCGGTCTGCAAGGCATTGTGGTTGAAACCGTTAACGCTACATCTGACCAGGTGGCCTAATGCAAACACTTAAACCAAATGACGTTGTTATCGTTGCGGCCAAGCGGACTCCGCTGGGCTCGCTATTAGGCGATTTCGCAAATCTCACGGCGCCTGAACTTGGCGCGCAAGCGATTAAAGCCGCGCTGGCTAATTTGGCTTTAGCGCCGGGTGAGATCGACGAAGTGATCATGGGTAATGTTGTTTCAGCGGGGCTTAAGCAAGCGCCTGCCAGACAAGCTTCACTGGGCGCTGGTTTGCCTGCGAGTGTACCTTGCACAACAGTTAATAAAGTCTGTGGCTCGGGCATGAAAGCGGCGATGTTCGCGACCGATCAGATACGAGCAGGCTCAGCCGAGTGCATTGTCGCAGGCGGTATGGAGAGTATGAGCCGTGCTCCCTACTTAATCGAAAAAGGTCGCGAAGGCTACCGAATGGGACATTCTCAATTGCTCGATAGTCTGTTTTTAGACGGGCTTGAGGATGCGCAAACGGGTGGTTCAATGGGCACCTACGGACAAACCACAGCGGATCAAGAAGGCTTTACGCGCGAGCAAATGGACGATTACGCAATCGAGTCACTGCGACGCGCAAGAGCTGCACAAGCAAGTGGTCGATTTACGGGTGAGATCGCCGCGGTCGAGGTAACGAGCCGCAAAGGCACCCAGACTATTGCTGAGGACGAGCAACCAGCTAAAGCGTCTATCGACAAAATACCCAATTTGCGTCCCGCGTTCAAAAAAGACGGTACGGTTACCGCAGCGACATCGAGTTCGATGTCAGATGGCGCTGCCGCTCTGGTCTTGATGTCTGCAGCAAAAGCAGAAGCTACTGGCCACCAACCTTTGGCACGTATCGTCGCGCATGCGAGTCATGCACAAGCCCCTGCCGAATTTTGTAAAGCGCCCGCTGGAGCGATAGAAAAAGTACTAGAGCGTGCCAGTTGGAAAGCGGCTGACGTTGATTTATATGAGATCAACGAGGCGTTTGCCGTGGTCAGCTTGTACGCAATGCGAGCACACAATTTGTCGCATGAGCGAGTCAACATTAATGGTGGCGCTTGTGCAATCGGGCATCCACTGGGGGCCTCAGGCGCACGTTTGTTGGTGACCTTGTTGCACGCTTTGCGTGAGACCGGTGGCACAACAGGAGTTGCCAGTCTGTGCATAGGCGGTGGCGAAGCGACAGCTGTTGCGATTGAGCGTCTCGCCTAAACTCTTCAGCTGTGACCGTTAAGGCGGTTTCAATTAATTCGTTGGTGGACGCCTTAAGTAAAATTTCACGCCCGTGCAGGCTGGCCTCAGCTAAATCGTGGTAGCCTAAGCCACGTTAAGTTGAGTCTTCGGGGCGAGAAAATACTGCATGAGTAATATTGATGAAGTTAAAGCCTTATCTAAAACATACGATAATGGCTTTGAGGCGCTCAAGAGTGTCGATCTAAGTATCAAAGAAGGTGAAATACTCGCCTTGCTTGGTCCAAATGGAGCAGGCAAAACAACCTTGATCTCGGCTATCGCGGGGATCGTTTCGCCCACGCAAGGTCAGATACTTGTTGGCGGCTTTGATAATCAAAGTGAGTATCGTAATGCGCGTAAGTTGGTTGGGCTGGTTCCACAAGAACTGACGCTTGGCGCCTTTGACACGGTGTGGAATACGGTGTCTTTCTCACGTGGACTATACGGTTATAAACCAGATCCAGCGCATATCGAGAAAGTTCTGCGCGATCTTTCTTTGTGGGACAAAAAGGACAATCAGCTACGGATGTTGTCGGGCGGGATGAAGCGCCGGGTATTGATAGCAAAGGCTTTG
>CAZOIG010000374.1:0-1789 GCA_964579235.1 uncultured Gammaproteobacteria bacterium | reverse complement strand
GAGCGTTTTCTCGGTATTTTGATCGAGCAACACGCCGGCGCCATGCCCGCTTGGTTGGCGCCCGAGCAAGTTGTAGTTGCTACTATCGTTACCGACGCAAACGACTACGCTGAGCAAGTGTGCGCCGCGCTGCGTGATCGAGGTCTACGCGCTGAAGTTGACCTTAGAAACGAAAAAATTGGCTATAAGGTACGTGAACACAGCTTGCAAAAAATTCCCGCCATCCTATGTATTGGTAAGCGAGAAGCGCAAGAGCGCACCGTAACTGTACGTCGATTCGGGAGCCAGGCTCAAGAAAGTATGACACTCGATGACTTTATCGACAGTTTTTGTGCTGAAGTAGAGCAACGTCAAATGTCGGCAACGGCATAAGTATTGAGTTCGAACCGAGGGGTCTCATTGGATTTGTGAGCCAGCGGGTCGATTTGCCTCTTTTATTAGTTTCATTTATGAGTTTCATTGAGACTTGTTTTTTAAGATTAAGTTATTAAGGCTTAGTTAAGCTTTACCCCGTTATGCTCACAGCTATTAAGCTTTGGGCCAAATTTTATTCGGAGAATTAGATGACCACTTTTATTCGTACTCGTACTCGCAACACATTGTCGATCGCTGCACTTGTTTCATCGATTGCGCTGTCGGCTAGTGTGTTCGCACAAGATGTTGATTTAGAAAGCGATAACGCCAAAATCGGCTACACCTATGGTGTGCAAATTGGTCAAGGTCTGATCGACAGTGACTTGATTCGTGATATCGACTTAGATGCGATGATCGCGGCGATTCGCGACATTACGGCTAACAAAGAATCGCAATTAAGCGCAGAGCAGCAACAAGCCGCGCGTGAAGCCTACGCACAACGAATTGATGCACGCCTCGCTGCTTTGGCCTCAAATAATAAGGCGCAAAGCGACGGTTATATGGCTAAGAATGGCGAGAAAGCAGGGGTTGTGACTACAGATAGTGGTTTGCAATACGAGATCTTGCGAGAGGGGAAAGGTAAGCGTGCAACGGCTGATAGCCTAGTCAAAGTGCATTACAGCGGCAAGACGATAGATGGAGAAACCTTTGATAGTTCTTATGACCGTGGTGCACCTGCTACGTTCGGAACCTCACAGGTTATCCCTGGGTTTTCTGAAGGCTTACAGCTTATGCAAGAGGGCGGTAAGATCAGACTTCACATTCCTGCTGACATGGCTTACGGCGAGCAGGCACCGGCAAATATCGGACCCAACCAGGCGTTGATTTTTGAGATAGAGCTAATTGAAGTCAGCGACGCAAACCCACCAGCGCAAGCCCAGTAAACCCGAATCGGTAACGACTATGACTGATAAACAAGATTCAGCTTCGCCAGTGCTGTACTTCAGTACCTTTTGCTATTTCTGCCAAAAGGTGCTGATGTTTATGAAGCAAAATGGCATCGAGTTAGAAACTCGTAATACCAACGAGCGTGATAACGCTCAGGCGTTGCGAGCCGGTGGTGGGAAAGGGCAGGTTCCTTGTTTGCGTATTGTCGATGGCCAACAAACTCGATGGATGTATGAGTCGGATGACATCATTGCGTACTTGCGTAAGAACTATGTTTAAGAACAATCGTTAAGAGCCATTCTGTAATCACAAAAAAAGCCCGCTCGACGCGGGCTTTTTTGTGTTCTGGTGTCGACGGGATTGAGAACTAAGTGATCGCCGAAAAGATATTTTGTTTAATCTCGTCACCATCACCAATGCCGTTTATCTTCACGTATTGTGGCGCCGCTGCCTCACCACTCTTGGCGTAATCTTGATAATAATTGAT
>CAZOIG010000373.1:0-17197 GCA_964579235.1 uncultured Gammaproteobacteria bacterium | reverse complement strand
CAATAAAGGAATCAATATGGATGCGATCACCCAATTTGTATCAAGTTTTATCACCTACTCAGTACTTCTGTTTATTTTTTTGATTGGTCTCGCGTTCGCCGCCATCGTGGTGGTGTATGTGATGGATCGAACTCAACAGAGTTCTTCAATATTGCGCAATTACCCAGTAATAGGTCATTTCCGCGATCTATTTATACATTTGGGCGAATTTTTTCGGCAGTATTTCTTTGCAATGGACCGCGAAGAAATGCCGTTTAACCGAGCGCAGCGTCAGTGGGTATATCGCGCGGCTGCTGATAAAGACAGCACGGTGCCGTTTGGTTCGACGCGCGATCTGCGACCAGAAGGCACCGTTATGTTCGTTAATGCGCCGTTTCCGCCGTTAACCGAAGAGTCCTTGCCCCCTAAAGAGCTAACGCTCGGCGGCGGGTATTGCGAGAAACCGTACACGACCTCAGCGATTGTGAACATTTCAGGTATGAGTTATGGCGCGATTTCAAAACCAGCCGTTTTGGCTTTGTCTTACGGGGCGAAGAAGGCTAATTGTTGGATGAATACAGGTGAGGGTGGCCTCTCGCCGTATCATCTAGAGGGCGGTGCAGACATCGTGTTTCAGATCGGTACGGGTAAATTTGGAGTTCGTGATGAGAAGGGTGGCTTGTCTGAAGTGAAGCTAAAGGAGATAGCCGAACACGAACAGGTCAAAATGTTTGAGATTAAGTTAAGTCAGGGCGCTAAACCGGGCAAGGGCGGTATGTTGCCGGGTGAAAAGGTGACACCTGAAATTGCCAAGATACGCGGCTTGGAAGTAGGGCAAGACGCTATCAGCCCAAATAGACACCACGAGCTTGAGAACAATAACGACCTGTTGGACATGATCTATAAGGTTCGTTCGGTCACGCAAAAGCCGACCGGATTTAAAGCCGTTATCTCCTCACCGCAGTGGTTAGATGACTTGTTCTCGCTTATCAATGAGCGAGGCTTGGAGTACGCGCCTGATTTTATTAGCGTCGATTCCAGCGACGGAGGCACTGGCGCTGCGCCAATGTCCTTAATGGATGACATGGGCTTACCGGTTCGAGAAAGCCTGCCGATGCTGATTGATAAGCTGATTGAGTACGGGCTTCGTGATCGCATCAAAGTCAATGCCTCAGGAAAAATGATTAATCCAACCGAAGTCGCGTGGGCATTATGCGTTGGTACGGATTTCGTCTCTACTGCGCGTGGGCCAATGTTTGCGCTGGGTTGTATTCAAGCTCTTCAATGCAATAAAAACACTTGTCCAACGGGCATTACGACCCACGATAAAGATCTTCAAAAAGGCTTGGTTGTAAAAGACAAACGCGTAAAGGTTGCTCACTACCTAAAAAATCTAGAAAAGGAGCTGCGCATTATTGCTAATTCTTGCGGTGTGAAGAGGCCAAGAGACCTGACCCGCTCGCACGCCCGCATGGTTGTAGAGTATGGGAAGTCGGTAACACTAGCGGAGCTTTATCCGGGCGCTACCTCTCGAGTGTGAATCGATCGGGTGCTTTCTAGAACACTCGGTCCACTGAAAAATCCACAATGTCGTTTAAGGCCTGTTTGGCTCGCGAGTCTGGAAGCACTTCAATTGACTTTTTGGCGAGCTTGCATTGCTCGAGTGCCGCGGCTGACGTGTATTCGAGTGATCGAGTTTGTCCGATGATGCTCAACACTTTTTCTAGGTTGTCACGGTTGCCGTTTTCGATCGCTTCAATCAATGTGGCTTTATCCTTGCCTTGCGTATGCTCGATTGCATGAATGATCGGCAGTGTAGGTTTGCCCTCGGCTAGATCATCGCCCACATTTTTGCCCATGGTTGCGGCGTCAGCAGTATAGTCCAGCACGTCGTCCACCAACTGAAATGCTGTACCTAAGTGGAGACCATATTGGTAGAGCGAATCTTGTATTGTTTGGCTTTGATTTGTTATCAAGGCGCCTAACTGAGTGGCCGCCGCAAATAAAATAGCCGTTTTCGACTGAATCGTGTCTAGGTATTGCTCTTCGGTCGTATCAGATGAACCACAATTAAGCAGCTGCATGACCTCGCCCTCTGCAATCGCATTGGTAGTTCGTGAAAGTAATGCCATCACCTCGAGGTTATGAATCTTGACCATCATCTGAAAAGATCGAGAGTAGAGATAGTCACCAACTAAAACACTGGCGGCGTTGCCAAACACCTCATTGGCCGTTTCACGTCCACGGCGAAGCTCTGATTCATCTACCACGTCGTCATGCAACAGGGTTGCGGTATGAATAAACTCAACAATCGCAGCTAGGGTGATAGCGTGCTGCGAAACGGTATTTTCTTCAGCGCTGTGCGCCGATACTGCTTTTGCGACCAGCAAAAGAGCGACAGGTCTAAGCCGTTTGCCACCCGCTTGAATGATATAGGCACCCAATTGATTGATTAAAGCGACGTCGCTGTTGAGATTGTCGTTGATGCAGCGATCGACCTCGGCCATTTCACTGGAAACCAAATCTAGAGCGTTGTCTAGAGGAGTTTTCGGCGCAGCGCTGGTTTCAGTTTTATGAGTGCTATTGATGGCCATACTGTGTTCAGTTGCTCGATGTTCGCTCAATTACCAGCCAACGTTTTGGCCTAAATGTGCGTCATTACTTACGGCTAGGATTATAAGCCTTTGCGTGTGATTTATAAGAAGTTTTGTCATCCAGTCGCGTTAAACAATTTGGCCTTCGAATAAGCGTTAGAAGTCGTGTAAAAGCGGGCCTAAAACTCCTTTAAAACTGTGTCGTATTCGGTTGACCTTGATGATCGAAAACACTAAAATGCGCGACTGTTTGCTGGGTCTGCCCTGTCAGAAGCAAGTGATCGTCGCCGTTTGGGTGACACACCCCATCACAACGCCTTTAGGAGAAAAATTATGTACGCGGTCATTAAAACCGGCGGTAAGCAATACCGTGTCGCTGTTGGCGACAAATTGAAAGTCGAAAGCCTCAAAGCCGAAGCAGGCGAAACCATCAGCTTAGATCATGTTCTTATGATTGGTGATGGCGACAACATTCAAGTTGGCACCCCTACACTCGATTCTGCTGTTGAAGCTAAAGTTTTGTCACACGGCCGTGGCAAGAAACTAAGAATCGTCAAATTCCGTCGTCGTCAGAATTCTCGTACGCGCACGGGCCACAGACAAAACTACACTGAGTTAGAAGTTGTTTCTATCGGTGGAAAAGGCGCTGCTAAGAAAGCACCTGCTAAGAAAGCGGCACCAAAGAAAGCTGAAGCAGCCGAAAAACCAGCTGCGAAAAAAGCGGCACCCAAAAAGTCTGCCAAGAAAGACGATTTGAGCCAAATTTCAGGTGTTGGACCAGTTATTGTTGGTAAACTAGAAGGCCTAGGCATCACTACTTTGCAACAAGTGGCTGATTTCACGGCTGAAGATATCGAGCGTGTTGATGCAGAGCTGAATTTCAAAGGCCGTATTGAGCGTGAAGAGTGGGTTAAGCAAGCGAAAGAGCTTCTAGCTGACTAACTCATTTGACTCAATTTAAGTATTAGTAGAACGGAGAAAATCTCATGGCACATAAAAAAGCCGGTGGTAGTTCGCGTAACGGACGCGATTCAAATTCAAAACGCTTAGGCGTGAAGCGCTATGCAGGCCAATTGGTTAATGCGGGTAGCATTATTGTTCGTCAGCGCGGCAGCACTTTTCACCCTGGTCCAAATGTTGGAATGGGGCGCGACTACACTTTGTTTGCGCTTGAAACAGGCACAGTAAAGTTTGAAGTGAAAGGACCTAATAAACGCAAGCATGTGACTATCGTTGCTGCATAAGTGGCTACATTAGTGGCTGCATAGTCTCTGATAGAGACAGATAGCGCTAGCGTTATCTTGCGTTCAAAAAAACCCTGCTTTAAGCAGGGTTTTTTTATGCCAGTTCTGAATTGCTGTACCAACGCGTTTAAATAAGTCGATTACTAAGCTCGGGGCTCAAACCACTTAAGTTCTTGTCTCAAGGTCACTACACTGCCAACGATAATCAGAGTAGGCGCCTTTATTGTTTCGTTCTCAGTATCAGCTGGCAGAGTTTCTAAGGTGCCGGTGAACACTCGTTGATCTTGGGTAGTGCCTCGCTCAACCAGCGCGATAGGGGTATTGGCAGGCAGGCCATGTGCAACCAATTGAGTGCACAAATGGCTCAGACCCACCAAGCCCATGTACACCACGATGGTCTGATTTGGCTGTACCAGGCTTGACCAATTAAGGTCAACGCTACCGTTTTTGAGGTGACCGGTCACAAAAATGCAGGATTGCGCATGGTCGCGGTGCGTTAACGGAATGCCTGCATAGCTGGCGCAACCATTCGCGGCGCTAATACCAGGCACAACTTGAAAGGGAATTCCGGAATCGTGCAATTGTTCCAACTCTTCACCACCACGGCCGAAGATAAAGGGATCACCGCCTTTTAGACGAACAACCTTTTTGCCTTCTCGAGCCAAGGTGACCAGCAACTCATTGATCTCGGGCTGAGGTACTGCGTGGTCAGCACGGCGCTTTCCAACGTATATGCGGTCTGCGTCTCGCCGTGATAAATCCAGTATGGCAGGGCTTACTAATCGGTCATACAGAACCACATCGGCCGCCTGCATTAAACGCAAAGCACGAAAGGTAAGTAAATCGGGATCTCCTGGTCCTGCACCGATTAACCACACCTCGCCACTGGTATCGTCGCCTTGACCATTAGCGAGTCGCGCGAGGGACTCTTGAAGTTGTCGTTCACCTTCCTTGTCTCGACCGCTAAAAAACAGCTCAGCAATTGGGCCCGAAACCAGTCTTTCCCAAAATCGTTTTCGCGAGGTTTCAGAGTCAGTAATTTGCGCTAGCTGCTCACGGTAGCGCCGCATCGTATCAGCAAGGCGGCCGTAACTGGTCGGTATTAAAGCTTCGAGCTTCGCTCTGAGGATGCGCGCAAGAACTGGTGCACCACCGCCTGTGGAAATCGCTATTAGAACCGGTGAGCGGTCTACTATCGAGGGCGTGATAAAGCTACAGAGCTCAGGTTGGTCGACCACGTTGACGGGGATATTCGCGGTTTGAGCTAATTCGGATATGCGACGATTGACCGCCGCGTCATTGGTTGCGGCTGTGATTAAGCGGTAGCCCTTAATGTCGGAGTCTACAAATTTGCGATGTTCGTAATGCAGTTGATCGCCAAATTCGCTGACGATTTCATCGCTTATTTGGGGAGCGACTATCGTAATTTTGGCGCCAGCCTTGCGTTGCAGTCTGATCTTGCGCAACGCAACCGGACCTGCTCCGACAACCAAGCAAGCTTGGTCTCGAATGTCCATGAATATAGGGTAGTTTTGCATTAGCGAGTTTGATGAACAAGGCTGTGATGATAGTTTGATAGCATAAAACTACCAGATCAGAGACACAACCAGCTTACGCCCAGATCGCCCCGATGACTCAGCCCAAAATCGAGAACCCATTTCCTGATTCCGAATCAGCTCTCATCGCCGCTATCCAAGACGTGGCGGTTGGACCAGATCGTGGTCGAGACATTAGTTTTGCGCACGCGCACCAATTAATGCAAAGCCTGTTAGACGAAGACGCCGACCCAGTACGGGCGGCGGTTGTCTTAATCGCCTTACGCATGAAGCGTGAAAGCGAGGCAGAAATGCGCGGATTGACCGCGGCTGCGCAAGCGCGGGTTCATACTGAAAAGGTCGATACGCCTTTGCTCGTGACTCTGGTTGATCCTTTCGATGGTTATTCGCGGCACGTTAGCATAAGCGCGTTTTTACCAGCAGTGCTAGCGGCCTGCGGCACCCCATGCCTTATCCACGGTGTTGAAACAGTCGGGCCAAAATTTGGTGTTACTGTGCATCAAGTGCTCAAGCGATTTGGCGAGGCAGCGCTTGACCCTAGCCGCTTAGTCAGCAACATTGAGGAACATGGCTGGGGTTATGCGGATCAGTCGCACTACTTGCCGTCGCTAAATCGTCTGATTCCGCTGCGGAACCGAATTGTAAAGCGCACTGCGATTACAACTTTTGAGCGGGTCTTGTCACCGGTTTCATGCAAGGGCCAGAACCATTTAGCGATTGGTTATGTGCATAAGGCCTACCCTGAAATTTATGCAGCAATCGCCCAGCAAGCCGGGTTTGGATTTATTCATCTACACAAAGGCGTTGAGGGCGGTTTGATGATTGCTCAAAACAAGCCCTTTGCGCGCTTCTCAGGACGTTTAGACGATGGGTCGATCAGCTTATCTAAGACGGCTCACGATGTCGGCTCTGCGGCGTCTGTAGCGCCAGAGGGGCTAGAGAGGTTCGACGAAACGCTTTCCAATAACGCCAGAATTGCGCTGTGCCGCGAGCGTGGGCTTGATGCACTTAAAGGCGAGCAGGGCACCGCTTATCACACCTTAGTTGCGGCGAGCGCAAATATACTATGTTCGGTTGATGCATCATTGAGCTATTCAGACGCGGTTGAAAAAGCGCGCGAGCAGATTGATAATGGTCAAGCTTTGGCGCGCTTTGAATCGGTTGTGGAATCTTAGTTGCGCCATACTCATCTAACCAAGGCTGATTATTTCGGCGACAGACCGCCAAGCCCTAATCTACTCGAGAACTTATGACCGACGCCCAACAGAAACTAGAAGCTTTAGAGTTTTTGACTAGTATCCTTTCTTCGGCCTGTGAGTTTGGCGCGTCGGATATTCATGTACGTGCAGGCCATCAAATCATGATGCGTCTGGATGGGCGAATCAGACAAGTAAAGGGTTCGCCCGAGATGACCGACGACATGATTCGTCGTTTGATATTTCCATTGGTTGAGGATTACCACCTGAGGGTGTTCGAAGAGAATAACCAAGTGGATTTCGCGCTCAACGATAATCTGGGCAACCGGGTTCGGGTAAACCTTTATCGACAAATGGGTAACCTGGCTTTGGTGATGCGGGTAATTAATAACTCGATTCCTTCTGCGGCGGAGCTGGGCTTGCCTGACGAAGTGCGCATTATTAGCAAAATGCGTCAGGGTCTGGTGATCTTCTCTGGCGCAACGGGTAGCGGAAAATCAACCTCTATGGCGTCGCTGCTCAATGAAATAAATGCTGAGCGCTATGTGCACATTCTTACCATCGAAGATCCGATTGAGTACAAGTTCAAAGAAAAGCGCGCAATCGTATCGCAACGACAAATCGGTATCGACGTGCCTAATTTTGGACTGGCGATGAAGTCTGCGCTGCGGGAGGATCCGGATGTGATTCTAATGGGGGAGATGCGCGATGCCGAGAGTATCGAAATTGCTCTGACCGCGGCTGAAACGGGACACCTGGTGTTTTCAACTCTGCATGCCCCCAATTCTGCGGACGCGATCAACCGAATCGTTTCAACCTTCGATGGGGAGGAGCAGACAACCGTGCGCGCTAAACTAGCCAATAATTTGCGCGCCATCGTGACTCAAAAATTACTCCCGCATAAGTCTGGAACGGGGCGAGTAGTGGCCTGTGAAGTTCTGCAGGTGAGTGCCTTCGCGCGCGATCTAATTTTGGATCCAGAGCGCGTAAAAGAGTTAAAAGACCTTATCAAAGCACGAGACAAAGGGACTGGCAATCTATACTTCGACGATTACCTTGAACAGCTTGTGCGCGACGACGTAATTACTCACGAAGTCGCTTTGGATAACGCGTCCAGCATTACCGATTTGTCGTTACGCCTAAAAGGCTTCTAAGCGCTATTGCGGTGCTGCTGGATCGTTACAGGGCTTTTACTCGAGTTAAAACGTCCTCAATGTGACCTTTCACTTTCACCTTACGGATTTCATCAACGAGTTTTCCCTGCGCTGAGAAAATAAACGTGCTTCGCTCAATACCTAGATAGGTTTTGCCGTACATGCTTTTCTCTTTGATGACATCAAACGCTTTGCAAAGCGCTTCATCAGGGTCTGAGATTAGATCAAAGTTGAATTCGTGCTTGTTGATGAAGTTTTGATGTGAGCGAACACTTTCGCGAGAAACCCCAACCACCTGCGCGTTAAGTGCTTCAAATTCTTTATTGTGATCACGAAAGCCCTGGCCTTGGGTCGTGCAACCGGGCGTGTTGTCCTTTGGGTAAAAATACAAAACCAAGGCCTTGCCCTTATAGCTTTGCATGTTGACCTCACCATTAAGCGTGGTGGTAACAGTCATGTCAGGTAAGGAGTCGCCGATCTGAATGCTCATAATGAATGCCTTTTTATAAACGAGTGGGTTGAATAGGTACGGAACTATAGCTCTCAGTCGATCACTTCCCAGTGAAGCCGCTTAGCGTGTGCTCTCAGTCTGTCGTCTGGCGTTACGGCAATGGGGGTATCGACGGCTTCAAGCAGCGGAAGGTCATTGTACGAGTCGCTGTAGAAGGTGCGGTGTGTGTATTGCACACCGGTGGCGTTCAGCCAGTCGTTGACGCGTGTCACCTTGCCTTCTTTGAAACTTGGAGTGCCTTGCACTTTGCCAGTGTAACAACCGTTCACGAACTCGGCTTGTGTCGCAATAAGGGTGCCTACTTTCAAGCGATCAGCGATGGGTTGAGTAACAAAGTCATTGGTCGCGGTGACTATGGCTAGTTCGTCGCCCGCATCGCGATGGCGCTCCAGTAACTCTATTTTTCCAGTTTGGATCATAGGCTCGATTATTTCTTCAAGGAATTCCTCGCGCCATTGATTTAGCGTTTCGAGGGGCGTGCTAGAGAGTATCTCGAACTGATATTCACAGAACTCGATAATGTCGAGCGTGCCAGCCTGATATTGCGCGTAGAACTCATCCTGCTTTTTAGCTTGTTCTATTGGATCAACCGCGCCGATCTTAGCCAAATACATTCCCCAGCCATGATCGCTGTCGCCATTAAGTAGGGTATTGTCGAGATCGAACAGTGCTAATTTCATCATTTATTAGAAAGTTTGATGTTGTAGAGAGAAGAACGTTACCGACAGTGCAGATTCAAGTGCAACATTCATGGGGCTTGATTATAATGGCGCGGAATCCAAAGAACATCACAATATGCGAATGCAAAACTTTGAACCCATCTTTGCAAATGACGGTTACCGCCCGAACGTCGGCATTATCGTCTGCAATGATCAGGGCAAGGTGTTTTGGGCGAGACGCATAAATCACGATGGATGGCAATTTCCGCAAGGTGGCGTCGCGCGCGATGAGAGTTTGCTTGACGCTATGTATCGAGAGCTGGAAGAAGAAACGGGTATCCGTAAGAATCAAGTCGAGCTCATAGCGCACACCAAAGATTGGATTAAATACGACCTTCCGCAAAAACTGTTGCGTAATCAAAAGCGTCGTTTCATTCGCTCCAAGCAACGCAAGCAAGTCAGTTTCAAGGGTCAAAAGCAGGTATGGTTTCTGCTTCATCTACAAGATGATGATGCAGTGGTTAATCTGCATGCTGGACATGAAAAGCCTGAGTTTGATAAATGGGAGTGGGTGCCAGCGGCTTACGCGATTGAGAACATCGTTGATTTTAAGCGTGGGGTTTATGAGCAAGCCTTGGCCGAATTGGAACCTTATTTACCCACTGAATAGAATGCGCTGGCCGCTCAGCAGCATCGAGCTAGGCTTTTAATTGTTAACCTAGACCGCTAAACCACTGTATCCATTGTGTCTCTTATCTCTATAGCGAATGCTGCGTTTCAAAAATCCCTGATCTTGAGTTGGGCAGTATCGTGTGTCTTGCTTTGGAGCGGAATGGCTTTTGCCGTGATGCCATTGCACGCGCAAGAACTGAGTCGGCAAAATGTCGCAGACATTCTTACGCCATTGGCACTCAAGAACCAATTTCCGCGCCGAGTAGAGGTAGGAGCTAATGCTGGCGCTCTGCACTTCGACTACACCTTTGATCAAGAGCTACATCGAGAGATGGCTGATGTGTATTTACGCTATCAACCTGATTACGCTTGTTTTGTTGCGATGGATGCTCGGACTGGCGAGATCCTCAACCTTACGAGTTTTCTCAAAGAGAATGAAGATATTGATAACTTGGTGCTGCGGGCAGACTACCCAGCCGCATCGGTATTTAAATTTGTTACGGCTGCCGCGGCGCTCGACTCAAATAAGCTATCGCCGGCATCGGTGATCCCCTATAACGGCAAATCTACCTCTTTGTATAAGAGTCAGGTGTTTCGCCATAAAGACAATAAATGGACTCGCAGACCCACATTTACCGAGGCTTTTGCGAAGTCAATTAATCCAGTGTTTGGGCGAGTGGGCGCAAGAGTTTTAGGCGAACAGTTGATGACTGACTACGCGTCGCGCTTTGGTTTTGACGAGCGCATTGTGAGTGATATTAACCTACCACAAAGCCGCGTTGAGCTGGCCTACGAAGACGAGTGGGAGCTTGTTGAAGCGGGCTCTGGCTATACTCGTGATATACGATTGGGGCCGGTTCACGCTGCTCAGATGATGTCGACCTTGTTCAATGAAGGTCGGATGGTCAGTCCTTATTTTGTCAATCACGTTGCTGACCAAGCTGGCAAAGTACTGTACACGGCTGAGCCCAACTTGCTTGATTCGCAAGTGATTGATTCGTCGACAATCGAGGAATTAAAGCAACTGTTGCGCGCTACGGTTAAATCTGGCTCGGCACGACGCTCGTTTTCAGATATCTCACGTTATCGAATTTACCGCGGCCTGGAAATCGGTGGCAAAACTGGCTCTTTAACCGGCGATTCGCCCAAAGGACGGCACGACTGGTTCGTCGGTTACGCAAGCAAGGACGATCGAGATATCGTGTTTGCGTCGCTGATCGTTAATAAGGAGAAATGGACGGTGCGCAGCGCATACGTGGCTAGACAGTTCATTTACCACTACTTTATGCAACAACGTGAACAGCAACAGGCTCAGGCCGAAGTGGCCACTGCTGCGACTACTGGCCGTTAGTTTCTGATTTTCTCAACCAACTTAGTGGTCGATCTGTCGTGTTCAAATGCGATTGAGTGAACTTCTCCGCCCGCTGCAAACACCTCTTCAGCACCAACAATTTCGTGTACTGGCCAGTCTCCACCTTTTACTAAGATTTGAGGGCGGATCGCGTTAATTAAATCGAGCGGCGTATCTTGCTCGAACGAGATCACAAAATCCACCGACTCCAGTGCAGCAAGCACTGCCATGCGATCTTCGAGTGTGTTCAAGGGGCGGTCATCAGCTTTACCTTGGCGTTTTACTGATTGGTCTGAATTGACCGCCACGATCATGCTTCCCCCCA
Source organism: uncultured Gammaproteobacteria bacterium (assembly GCA_964579235.1). Classification (GTDB taxonomy): domain Bacteria; phylum Pseudomonadota; class Gammaproteobacteria; order Arenicellales; family Arenicellaceae; genus Arenicella. Next base: position 5,956 of record CAZOIG010000373.1, on the reverse strand, counting down.
GCGCTCTAGCTTGCTCTAGGTATGTGACGTGGCCGCGGTGCAATAAATCAAAGCAGCCATTGGTGAACACCAAAGGCGCTGTATAGTTGGGGTGTGATTCTAAGACTTGTCTGATCGCATCAGAGTGACTCAGAATCTTTTTGTTTGCGGGTCTCATGACAGTAATTCTTTGCCGGTGGCTTGTGTTAAATGTATTCAAACACTTTAACAACACGCGATACGCCACGCACAGAACGGGCGATTTCAGTGGCGCTTAGTGCTTCGGCCTCGGTCACAATGCCCATCAAATAAACGGTGCTGCGACTTGTTACTACTTTGACTCGATTCGCATCGGCCCCCAATTTCACCACCATAGAACTTTTAATTTTGGTCGTGATCCATCCATCATTGCTGCGCGAGGCGAGCGTTGATTTGCCATCTATTGTGGTTTCGTCAACCACTTGTCGAACCCCTTGAATAGTCGCCAGGCGCTGAACAATTTGGTCTTTTGCGTCTTGTGATTCTACTTCACCGGTCAATAAAAGTATGCCATTCCAAGCCGACGGTTTAACGTTTGCTCCTGATCGCAGGTCTTTGCTGGACAGCAAGTAGTTGCGCGAGGCTAACTCGATGGATGAATCGTCTATGTATTCGCCTACAGTGCGCCGATCATGAATAATGTCCACCGTAGTTACCACCGCGCTGGCGACGAGCAGGGTAGTGCACCCTGATAGTGTCAATAGACTGACAAAGCCAATTAGTATTCTGGCAATCAATGTGTTGTTGGTCTTTCGCATGGTGTTAACAATGGCTGTGGGGTTAGGTAGTGACGCATTCGCTTATGCGCCCAAGGTAGTCTCAAGTAATTAATTCGAAGCTTAGCGCAAGCGTATATCAGGCGCATGATGATTAACAAACATTTAGTGCTCCCACAAGCTAAAAGGCATCTTGAATCCATTCGGGGTCTGAGTCCGAGCTTAGTTCTGAAGCATCACCCGAGTAGCATAAAACGTCAAACCGGCAGGGTGTGTCGTGATATTTGTAACGCACTAAAAAGGCTTGCGCTGTCTTTCTAAGCTTTTGTTGCTTGGCGGTGGTTATGCTCTCAATCGCTCCGCCAAACTGCTCAGAAACCCTGTGCCGGACTTCAACGAACACTAAGTAGCTCGAGTTAGCCACGATCAGGTCGATCTCTCCGTAGCGAGAATAAAAGTTTTGTTGCACCAGTGTAAATCCTTGGCGTTTCAAAAAACCCAAAGCTAAGCCCTCAACTAGAGCGCCGTTCGCCCTGTGATTGTTTCGAGAATTCGCCAAATTTTCGCCCCACATTGATTGATCATTATGTTGGTTTTATAGACCAAGATAGGGTCAAACGATAGACAAAAAAGATTCCCTTTAATTAGGGCGGCACAGAGGCAGCGAGACTTAGGTAGAAGAGCCGAATGCTAATTTAGCTCAGTCTTTGTCACGCTCGTCCTCTCTACGTGAGGTAAAGCTAAGTTCGTCAGTGGGCTGTAGACGTGATTAAAGTGATCGTTGTAGCCTTAGATTCGAGTCAGCTTGAGGCTGGCTGCTGCGGTCTTCTGGGGCGATGTTGCTTGGCATTGCGGGATCGCTTGACTCAATCTCCTCAGATGCTGGCTCAATGGGCGTCAAATCAACCCCTTTATTGTCGCGAACTCGAGCGAGACCTTCGTCAAACGCGGCCCATAGAGGTTCGCTTTCGATGTTGCCGTCTGCTTGCAGCTTGAGCAAGCCAGTGTAGCCTTCTACGATTTGGTCGGGTCGAAGTTTAAAGCGTCCGCTTGAGCGCTGGTATTGGCTCGCCATGCGATAAGCATCTGCGCCTAAGGCAAATAATTGATTGAGTACGCCTCCGTATTGCGATACCTGCTCCGAACGCAGCACCCAAGGCATAACAGGGAAACGGGTCCCTTCTAAGTCCATGTCATTGATTTGGTCGGCGAGCCCGGTGTACACATCCAGCCCAGCGTAAACAGGTATTTTTTCGCCGCTGAAAAAATTGATCTGCGGGCGGAGCAGTCGGCCTGACATCGCGTCGGCAGTCATCAATACAAAATCAATATCGGCGCGTTGGTAATTTGCGTGCTCTGGTTTGTAGCCCAATACGTCGGCTAAGCGCCGTGCTCTGGTTTCACTCGCACCCGCTCGGAACAACAGTTTCAATTCAACGGTGTGGTCAAATTGCGCTGGCGAGTAATCAGTTTGCGCTGAAATGCGACCGCCTAATGACAACCACTCGTTGACGAAAGCGCTTTTGATGCGCTGACTTTTCGCGTCGTTTGCAGTAATTAAGGCAGCACTTAGGTGTCCGTCGGCAAACGCTTTGCGGGCAATCATTTGACCTTCGCGTTCAGGCGAAAATTCCATTCTTGTGGAATAAGGGTCTAGTGGCACACTGCCGCCCAACACTAGCGCCGGCGTGTTGCGCATTGCGAATTGCTGGCGTGCAGTAATCAGTTGATCCGCGAAGTCTTTACCTAAAGGTCCAATAACAAACTGAGCGCCTTGGTTAACCGCGGCTTGGTAATACTGTGGCGTTGCAAACGCATTCTCACCAATATCGTAAATTAGCAGCTCAGGGGAGTACGGGCCGCTTTGCGCTTCATGCTCGTACTGAATGCCATCTAGCACGGCGGTAGCCGCCTTTTTGAATTTGGAGGAGAGCGGCAGCAAAACCGCGATTTGCTGAATCGAGTCCGGCGTCCATTCTACTTCTTGCCGTTCGGTACTCGTCTGGCTCGCCAGCGTATTGGGCAAGTTCGTAAATGGTTTCACCGAACTTATCGCAGCGCCTGTTTGGCTGGCCAAACTCTGTTCCAGCCTTGGCTTAATTGAGTTGATCGGTGAAAGCGAGATTATTTGTTCTCGAGTAAGCGCGGGTAGGGCGTTAATCACCTGCCAGGTGTAGCGTATGCTTTGCGCTTGTGCGGTACCCGTGACGCCTTGCTCGCGCTTTATCAGGGCATCTATTTGCTTGTCATATTGGCCCAACGCTTGATAACAAAATGAGCTGAGCAAAAGAGCGTCGACCTGTTGCGGGCTTAGACTGACTGGCTCAAGCACACGCGGTTGCTCAATGACTTGTCGCTCCCACACTTCATTTTCTGCTTCGCTACCATTGCCAAGGCTTACTTGATCGCCAGCTTGCGCCAATTCTTGCGCTTGTCGTTCGAGTCGTTCTTGGTATTCAGGTAAGGTGCGAGGATCAACGTATTCCACGGTGGGTTGCTGCGGGAGTAGACGATCCAAAATCTGTAGAGTCCCACGGTAGTCGCCGTTTGAGTAGGCGTGATACGCGTAAATGATGTCGATACGATCGCGCTGAGTCGGTGTAAGCCCACTCAGACTAACGGTGCTCTGCAGTTGTTGAACTAGGGCGATGGCCTGATCCGACTGTTCAGCCTGAATGTAATACTCGGCTGCGTTCAGTCGAGCGTCAATTTGCGCAAGCAGGTCGTTGCGTAAATTCGCTTGGTTCTCGAAATAGCGCGCTCGCTCAAGTGCCAAGTTTTGCTCAGGATGTGCTTGAGCTGTGTCACCACGGTCGGCACAACCGCGTCCTACACAGGCGCCAGGCTTTTTATCAGCGCTGACTATGTCGCGAGACTCCACTTCAGGTCGCGCTTGATTGCTTGGACTTGACGCACAAGCGCTTAGAATCAACATGCTCGACACGATTATGCACAGTCGACGCAATGAGTAGATTGGGTGTGCTAGTGAATAATCGCTACGCTTTGGCAATAAAGAGTGCATTTCTGTAACAGTCCGTTTAAGGTGTTTATCGAGCGCCGACAGACTTTTTGTGTCGGTTTTTGACTTTGCTAAGCGCCAAAAACTTGAGCGCTTGTCGGGCTCTGAATGTCGCTAAAATTCAGCTAAACAGAACCACAGGTTTATACGGAGTATAGCCACTAGCGCTTCGTTAAAGCAAAACGCTGGCCGCCGATACGTAGAAATATGACAAATTTTAATAATGCCCGCCTGTACGTAGTGGCTACACCCATCGGAAACCGTGATGACATCACACATCGCGCGATAAAGGTGCTGTCTCAAGTCGATTTAATCTTGGCGGAAGACACTCGCCATAGCCGACCACTACTCGATTTCTACGACATTCAAACGCCGTTAAAGTCTTGTCACGAACACAATGAGGCGTCGGTTGTAAACCTTGCTCTGGAAAAGCTAGGCGAAGGCAAAGACCTTGCCTTGATCAGCGATGCGGGTACACCATTGATCAGTGACCCCGGCTTCGTCTTGGTGAGGGCGGTTCGCGGCGCTGGCTTTGAGGTGGTGTCTGTACCTGGGCCAAGTTCTATTATCGCGGCTCTTTCAATTGCCGGTTTACCAACAGATAGGTTTGTCTATGAAGGTTTCTTACCCGCTAAATCCGCAGCCCGACGCGAGCGCTGTCGCGACTTAGTGGACGACTACCGTACCGTGATTTGCCTGGAATCATCGCATAGAATTATGAGCTCCTTGCAAGACCTTGCTGCGGTAACAGGGCCTATGCGTGAGGTTGTGATCGCACGTGAATTGACCAAGCGCTTCGAGACCGTGTTGTCTGGCAGCGTGGCGGAACTGCTTGAGCGACTTGCTCAAGACAGTAACCAACTGAAAGGCGAGTTTGTGCTGATGATTTCAGGCAACCCGGACAGTGGTGTTAAACAGCAAGGCTTGAGTTCGCAGCGCGTGTTAGAAACGCTGCTGCGCGAGTTGCCACTCAAACAAGCCGCAAAGCTGGCTGCTGAGTTAACCGGCGAAAAGAAGAACGAATTGTACGCGGCGGGACTGAAGCTCAAAAAATGACGCACAGCCACTTATCTAAAGTCTTTGATCAGGTTTGCGCAGTCGCTAAAGGGCGCTCGCTTAGCCTAGCTCCTTGCATTGCCGTGCTCTGCAGCATGGTTTATCCATTGATATCGCTTGCAGCGCCGATTACACCGGTTCAGCTTGAGGTCGATAAAAAGATTGTTTCCACGGGACTGCAGAGTTGGCAATCCAATTATTTTAAAGCACAAGATGCTTTGCTCGTGCAATCGCATGACGGAACTATTATCGCCTCGCAAAACGCCGATAGTTTGCGAACACCTGCATCGACCTTAAAAGTAGTCACCGCCCTTATGGCGGTCGAGAAATGGGGCGTGGGTTATCGGTGGCCGACATTGTTTCGACTAGAGGGTGCGCAGCTTACCGTAGTGGGCTCCGCTGACCCATTGCTGGTGTCTGAAGAACTGTCGAGGGTGGCGGCGAACCTCGCCGTTTTGGTCAAGCAGCCGATAGAACGAATAGTGCTGAATCATTCGTTTTTAGAGAATGCGGCAATGCCGGGTAGAAGTAAGGTGAACGACCCGTACAACGCTCCTGTGTCGGCGCTGGCCGCTAACTTTAATACAGCACAATTACGCAGGACTGCGCAGGGCTTTGAACAAGGTGAGGCTCAGACTCCGCTCACCCGCACAGCTCTTTCTCGCGCGCAGGAGGTGGTCAAACAAGAAGCTTGGGCGCTCAATACGCTTAAGCGCGTTAATCTTAAAACGGTTGAAAACGCGCAGCGTAATTTCGCAGAATTGCTACTAGCGATACTCGCGCAGAGCGATACAAACTTGGTGGCCAAAGAGGTTGAAATTGTTTCGAGTCAAACTCCGTTGAGTGAAGCCGGTAATGGCGCGCAAGATTATCTGCACTACAACTCGCAAACGCTTGATCAGGTTTTAATTGGCATGTTGAAGTACTCCAATAATTTTGCCGCTAACCAATTGTTTCTTAGCCTCGGTATCAAGCCTAGTTCGTCGACAGGCGTGAGCTTCTTAAGTGCAGCGTCGTATGTCGAGCAATGGCTGAAATTTCGTTTTGGCTGGCAAGATTTTTCAATCTTTGAGGGCTCGGGCTTGTCGACCGACAACCGCGTAAGTGCTTCACAGCTAAATGACGTTTTAGCTGCTTTCTCCAATCA
>CAZOIG010000372.1:0-1734 GCA_964579235.1 uncultured Gammaproteobacteria bacterium | reverse complement strand
ATAGGTCGCGTTCTGCAAAGGAAACACACTCGCCGTCACCAATCACAAAATGATCTAATAATTTGATCCCGACTAGGCTGAGTGCTTGTCCTAGTGTTTCGGTCAACTGTTTATCTGCAGCACTCGGCTCAGCAACACCTGATGGATGATTGTGCGCAACAATCATGGCAGCCGCATTATGCTTGAGCGCCTCCACAACCACTTCACGCACTGGCACACTGGTGTGATCTATGGTGCCTCTGAACAGTTCTTGAGCACGAATCACTCTGTGTTTCGAGTCCATAAACAGAGCAAAGAAACATTCATAGGATTTGTCTCTTAGCTCCATGCTCAAGTAACGTCGACAGGTGTGTGGAGAAGTCAGTGCATTGCTACGCTCCAACTTTTGACGCATATGCCGCTTACTCAACTCCAAGGAGGCTTTTAGCCTTGCAAAGCTAGCTTTACCTACCCCAATTTGAGCACAAAACTCTTCCTCTTCAAGATCCAAAAGCGCTCTAACCCCATCGTACTTAATCAGCAATTGCCGAGCGACGTCGACCGCCGTCAGCCCTTGCACACCATTACCTAACAAGACAGCCAGCAACTCGGCATCAGACAAGCTAGCAACACCCTCCCGAAGCAATTTTGCACGCGGCTGTTCGCTCGCGCTCCAAGCCGAGATCGGGCTCTTGCCAACGTCGCTCAAGTTGCAACGCTGCGGATTCAGTGGGTCATGTTGATTATAGTCACTGCGAGGTTTTGGTTGGCAGATACGATCTGAAGGCGAGTTTTTGGGCAGTGGATATAGCATTTACATTGTTGGCGTTGGGCGGCACATCTGGGTTGATAATGAGACGCATCAAGATCGACTCAGAGTAACCCTGCCCCAACTCATGGTAAACGCTTAAAAAAGCTATAAAAGACTAATCAAAGCCTACGCCAGTGGTTAAACGATTAGCCGCCCAAGCTCGCACCCAATCAAAAGAGGCCTTGGCTGTCTCAGCTTCGGCGCGCGTCAAGCCCGCTTCAGCGTCCAAAAGCTGATCAAGCGTACTCAAACCATTGTCGTAACGACTGCGTACCAAGCGCACTCGCTCATTTTCAAGCTCAAGATTTAGTTCAGCCACATCCAAAGCGGATTCCACAATAGCCTTGTTGCGCAAGGAATCAGCTTGTTGAATGGCTATAACTGACTCCAAATTCTGCAATTGAACTTCTAAACTATTGATTCGCTCAGCGAGTGATTGCCTTTGCTTAGAACGCGCGCCGCCGGTGAACAGAGACCACGAAAATTCCAACATCAGCCGTTTATCTTCTTCTGGTACAAACAATTGCCCGTCGCTGCGAGTGTCGGCATAGCTGAGGTTTATTTTGGGTGCCGAACCGGCCAATATACCTTTGCGTTGCGCTGTGAGTGCTTGAACTTGTAAACGCAATGCCTGGCAATCAGCACGAAGAGCACAAACATCTTCAATTGAGTCTGGCTCAACCCAAGCTAAGCTATTTAGCAAATTCTGATCAAACGACAAAGACTCTACATCGTCACTTCGATTCAGCACACGCGCTAATTCTTGCAGCGCATTAACGCGTTGAGACTGCAACGTTAGATGCTGTTGTTTAAGACGGTTTTGCTCGACCTGTATTTGCAATAAATCAGAACGGAGTGCATTACCTGCTGCAACTCTTTTAGCGATATACGTCGCTCGAGTGTCTAATGCTTTGCTCAAAGCCTCATTCGCTTTGATGTCTTCG
>CAZOIG010000371.1:0-2859 GCA_964579235.1 uncultured Gammaproteobacteria bacterium | reverse complement strand
TCATCATGAGGTTACCGGTAGGGTCAATAATGTAAATGCGATCCTTATTCGCCTCCTTAGGCGCGTCTTCTAGTATCAAGACAGAAGACCAATCCGACAAGGCTTTTTCATCTGCGGAGTATACCTCCATCGGACGGTACTTCGCTTCCAGATCGTCGGCCACTGCAGTTGCCAGGCCAGAGTGCACAAACAAGGTACGGATTCGCGTCATATCATTGTTTTGCATGAAGCGTAGCTGGCGAATCTTGAGAATATTATCCTCACAGACTTGTGAGCACTCGTCTTTGGCAGTGACTAAAAACACCCATTGGCGTCGTAAACTGGACAACTCTACGCTCTCATCACCATTCACCATCTCAAGTTCGGCAACGGGTCTGACCGGCACATAAAGGTCGCCGTAGTTAATATAGCCCGTAGGTTTATAAAGAAAGGCACCAGCGATTGGCGCGGTAAACACCACCAAAACCATGATCAATTGAACACGGTTCCAAAACACAGAAGATTTTGGCTGTTCGTTAGAGACTGTCATAAAGCGTCACACTCGTTATAAAAAAAGTTTGAAGATCATTTTGCGACCGCGATCAAATCGCAGCCCAAGAACTAAACACATTTATTTGTCTTGCTTGAAGCTCTTAATGAGTAGAACCAAGCAAGCGATGAAGAACGCCGCGGCCATGCTAAACCATTGAAAGGCATAGCCCTTGTGCATAGCAACCTCTGATGCGTCGATGGCAGTCCACTGCATGGATAAGCCAGGGGCCGCGTCTTCGGGGCGCAATTCTATCACCATGGGTAGTAGATTCTGTCCAAATTGCTCGACTAATTTGTCATAGGGGAAATACTGCCACACGTTATCTTTATTACTGGGATAGCGCTCGTCCCACATGGGCGGTGCTGGCGCTAGGGCATTGAGTCGGCCGTGAATAGAACGACCACTGACAATGTCGGGCAATGAGACTTGCGGTAATTTTTCTCGACTCAAACCAGCGTACACCCAACCGCGTTTTACCAGAATCAAATTGTCTTGAGTCGTTCTAAAAAGGCTGTAAACATCATAACCAACACGAGTGTTATCAACCTTACCGTCGAGAAAAAGAGTTTGACCCTCAACATAGACACCCTGAGCCGTCACTGATCTATAACGTTGCTCAATCAACGGTACTGAATCGACCTCGATGATTAGCTCGTCCAAGTCAATCGCGGGGGCTTGAGAGAGTTCAATGCGCTGTTGCAAGAATTGGTTTTTCAATTCTGCGCGATCAAGCTGCCAAACCGCTAAACGAAGCATAATCAGGATAATCACTACACCCAGCACTAACAGCATTGGGCGCATAATTATAGACCTAGGTTCTTTGTTGGATTCAGATATTGTCATAGTCGTTTGATGAGCTTGAGCGGTGTGAGCTGTGTGAACAGCCATAAATGACGAGAAAACAACTTTACGACCAATAACCAAGCTCAGTTGATCGTATAATCAGCGAGTCGAAATATAAATCATTCACCGAAAGAAAACTTAGGAAGAGAATCTACAAATGTCTAAAGTCGTTATCGGAGTTCTATTGCTTGCTATGGTCGCGAGCCTTAGCGTTGGCCTTTATCATTTACTGAGTGCGCCTAAAGAAGGGCATTCCAGTGACAAACTCTATCAGTCGTTAAAGATGAGAATTGGAATCTGGATTGTCCTATTTGTGTTTATCGTATTGGCGGTAAAACTAGAGTGGATTAAACCAAGTAACTCGGTACACCCTGTGAACTTCAATCAAGAACAGCAAAAGCGCATTGACGCAGGAACACCGTAGTCAGCTTAATTTAGACAACATCCAGGAACTAAAAAAGGCGCTGTAACAGCGCCTTTTTTAGTGTGTATCGATACCTAGCGTTTAGCGCTGGGCTACTGCCTAGAGCGCGTTGACAGCCTAGAGCGCGTTAACTGCCCAGAGCGCGTTAACAGTCTAGAGTACGTAAACAAATATAAACAAGCCCACCCAAACGGTGTCAACAAAGTGCCAGTACCAGGCGCCAGCTTCAAAAGCGAAGTGACGTTCAGGCGTGAAATGACCTTTGATGCAGCGGAACAAAACCACGAGCAAGATAAAGGCACCAAGTGTTACGTGAAAACCGTGGAAACCGGTCAACAAAAAGAAGGTTGAACCGTAAACGCCTGTACCCATGGTCAAGCCAAACAATTGGTAAGCTTCGATGTACTCAACCGCTTGGAAGTACAAGAACCAAGCACCAAGAGCAACGGTAACGGCTAACCAGAAGATCAAGGCGCCGCGCTTGTTCTCACGCAAGGCGTGGTGAGCTATGGTTAAGGTCACACTTGAAGCAAGCAGAATTAAAGTGTTGTAGAGCGGTAGGTGCCATGGGTCTACCAATGTGTACTTGGTGCCCTCGGCAACTTCATTAGCTGTTGGAAATGAGCTGATCAGCTCTGCACCGACTGGGCCAGTCGATGGCCATGTTGCCTCAAAGCCTGGCCACAAAATTTCTGTTTCGGCCAACCAAGGCACTGCGAGCATTCTTAAGTAGTACAGCGCACCGAAGAAAGCCGCGAAGAACATGACTTCCGAAAAGATAAACCAAGCCATCCCCATACGCAGAGACTTGTCTACGTCCATGTTGTAGGCCGGGCTCTCGATAATTACTTTGCGGAACCAAATAAACAACAAAGCGCCCATGCCGACCAAACCAGCCGTCATCAACTTGGGGCCAAACGCGTAACCATTCAGCAGAGAAGCACCCCCCATCGCAATAAAGAAAAGGGCGATTGAGGCTACAAATGGGTAGTAGCTTTCGCTCGGTAAGTAATAACTATCAGAAGATGGTGTTGCCATGAGAATTCCTCTTTTACCGTTT
>CAZOIG010000370.1:0-4180 GCA_964579235.1 uncultured Gammaproteobacteria bacterium | reverse complement strand
TCGCGTTCTGAGGCAGATCGCCTGCTACTGGAGGCAATCCCCGATAAAGCCACACGAATGTTTCTTTTGCAAAGCTTAAGCGGTTCGCCGGGCGGCTACAGTTGGAACCTCAATCTGCAGGTCCTGCATGATTTCATGGATGAGATTATCGATTTCCCCGTGGATACAATGACCTGGAGCAGCCAAAGCAATGTGGCGACTGTGCTGATCAGTGGGAGTCTGTCGACTTATGTCGACTCTAGCCATCAAGAGATTTTTCGCAGATACTTTGCAAACGCGGACTTTGTGTCGATCGCGGAGGCAGGTCATTGGCTCCATGTTGAACAGCCCGCAGCCGTTTTAGCGGCAATAAGTTCGTTTTTGCTCAATAAATCATAAAAAAATGCAAAATTCAGGTAAGGAAAACCCGGCTGATCAGGTCAATTACAACGAGATAGATAAAAAGCGAAAATACGCTTTATTGATCGAGGCGCACTCGGCCGATCTCTATAAGTACGCGTTGTGGTTGTGCAAAGACAAGGCTATGGCAGAAGACGTAATGCAGGAGGCCTATCTGCGTGCGTGGAAGTCCCTAGACAGTCTGCGAGAGGCGAAAGCGGCGAAAGGCTGGTTGTTTACCATTTTTCGCCGCGAGCACGCACGCCAATTTGAACGCAAGCAGTTTCAGTATCAAGAAGTTGAAACCATGGATAGCCTCGCCGATGAACGCCTAGGTTATGACGATTCACCTGAAGCCTTTGCGCTACGCAACGCGCTGAAGAAGCTTCCTGAAGAGTATCGCGAGCCCTTAGAGATGCAGGTGTTAGGTGGTTTTTCCTGTGATGAGATTGCAGAGATTCTAGATGTCAGTTCGAGTGCTGTAATGACCCGTTTATTCAGAGCCAGAAAGAAAATGAGACATATTTTAGGACACGACGAGACACCAGATTTAGGTGTGGTGGGTGAATCGTGAGCACAGATAAGAAAATAGACTGTTTGGAGTTTAAGCGAATTGCTTTGGCTGACCCAAACAGTCAAGAGCACGCGTTCGTCGAACACAGCGCGCACTGCCCAGACTGCTTGGCGTATGTGGGTAGCGTTAAACAAATGGACGCCGATCTTTCCAGCAGTTTAGAAACGCCTGTGCCTAGTGATCTTCTGGCGAAGCTTGCTAGCCATACAGATCTACCAAGTGACGGCGATGCGCCCCATGCACCAACGAATGTAGTACAGGTGCCGAACTATTTTTGGAATCGACCGCGGGCCATGGCAGCGAGTTTGGCTGCAGCGCTGGTTATTTCAGTCGCGATGTTTTCGGACCGTCTAATACCGCCAGCCGAGTTAGGTAATGACTATCAACAATTGGTTTCCGCGGTAATGGAACACATGGACGAGGTGCCCTCGACCCAGCGTTGGGATGCTGAGCGGGCTAACCAATCCGTTAATACTCTGTTGGCCAGTTACGACAGTTCAATAAAAATGAAGTACATGGACAACCTAAGCTTTGGTCGGATTTGTCCTATGGGGCAATACCGTGGATTGCATGCAACGCTAGAAACGCCCGACGGCAAAGTGACTTTTGCGTATCTTAAAGGCGACCCAGTTGAAGCCTCATTTGATGCGGAACTCGAGGGCTATGTGTCGCGGGTTAAGCCAGTGCAGGGTGGCAATATCGTAATCGTTAGCCCTTCTTCAGCCAGCCTTGAGATGGCATCTGAGGAAATCACTAATGCGGTGTCTTGGGATTTATAGCCTACTGATCTATCGAGCTTACTTATCGAGCTTGCTCAATACGCTGAATTAAAAAACACGCTCTACAAAAAAAGGAGACTGCGGTTTAGCCGCTGTCTCCTTTTTTACGTTTGAAATAACTGTGCTTCGTCGCGTCAGTTTATTTCAATTGAGCTTACTCGGGTGCTTGGTCTAAAACAAACGCGATAAAACTAACGTCGCCCTGATTAGTGGTCAGGGTGATCGGTATTTGGTCGCGCAATTTGATACTGTGTCGAGGTCGCATCAACATTACATGAGTACCCATGGGGGCGAGCTGGCTGGATTGCTGTGCAGGCACCAAAATTTCTTCAATGTGGCGCATTCCTGCAATACCGTTCTCCACCACCGTGGCATGAATCATGACGCGCTCGAACATGGGGCTTGACGCGCCAAGTATTTTTAGCGGCTCGTCAGCATTGTTTTCAACCGTTAAATAAGCTGCCAATGCTGGGCTATTAGGTGGTGCTGCGCGAACCCATTGCCCCGTTACTTGAATCGCCTCGGTAGTGCTAACTGACGGTTCTGTTGCTTGGCTGCTCGAGCTAGACTGATTTGCGTTGTTGGCGTTTGAGCTTGTGTTAGCGATATCAAAAAACTCACTGAGTTTAGACAGATCAGATTCTAAAACTGCCTCGGTGTGCGGCGCCGTTAAAACGCCAGCATAGTGACCCTCAGGGTTTAGTAGAATCATGCTCACACCATGATCGACGTCGTAGTAGCCGTTTGCATCCGCTTCCTTTTTGATAAACAAAATGCCGAGTTCCTTGGCAAATGCGGTAATTGCATCTTCATCGCCAGTAACCCCCTTAAACTCAGGGTGAAAGTAGCTAACATAGGGCTTCAAGCGTTCGGGAGCGTCACGGTCTGGATCAACACTAACCATGACCACGTTAAGGTCTGGCCAGAGGTTTTTCGCCTCAAGCTTTTGCCGAACGTTCTTAAGCGCTAAGAGTGTAGACGGGCAGACATCAGGGCAGTGCGTGAAGCCAAAGAACAGGAGATTCCACTGACCCTGTAGCGAGCTCTTATCGAAGGCCTCACCGTTCTCATCAAGCAAACTGAAATCGCTGATGATACGTGGTGTATCAAACAAGATGGTCCGTTCAAATTCTGGGAATTCAATTGGCGCGTTAGCCTTTTTCTGTTGCAGCATTAACCCAATGGTTAGGGCCAGTATGGCAACAATGAGAAAGGGTAGGTAGGTCGACAGTTTGCCCGTTTGCCGGAGCGGATTAAGTGATTTTGTCATTGCACAAATGATGTGTTCTGGTGAGTGTTAGAAACAAATTAGCGGGGATTCTCTGGGCCGTATTGGCTAAAGAATACTGTCGCTACTCGCAACAAAAAAACAACAAAAAGGCGGTTTTTCCGAATATTTACGGTGTCGAAGCGGTTCAGCGCTTCAACATCCGCGTGTAATGACGGCGCCAAATTGCAGGCGCAATGTTACTAAAGTTAGAGCGGTTCTACGTGAAAAACTGAGCCCTCGACTTCAGTTACTTTTACACGCGTTCCGATTTTTGCATCCGCACCGCGAGCTTTCCAAATACTGTCGTTAATTTTGACCTTCCCCACACCATCCTTAATCTCATTGCAGACCACCACGGTGGCACCTAAGTAGCGATTATTGCGTTCGTTTAAGCCCGGCTGATCCGTTTGGGGCTCTTGCTTTGGTCGTTTAGCCCACAGGATTAAGGCGGCCAAGGCAAACACTGAGAATAGGCTCACTTGGAATTGCCAACTGAGGTCACTCAGCACTATCGCCACCAGCATCGACGCCAATGCGGCTGCGGCTAGCCATAAGAAAAAGGCCACGGGTACAACGACCTCAAAGGCCAATAGAACACAGGCCAAAATAAACCAATGCCATGCGGTTAATTCCAACATTCAGATCTCCTAAAGTGAGTCGAGAGCGCGACCGTTTTACGCTCTCTGGTGTAGCAACGCTTGTTCGCGATGTGGCCTATTTCTTTTGATTTTCGCTGAACGCTTCTTTCGCCAGCTCAGTAATTCCGCCGATGCTGCCAATCACATTGGCGGCTTCGAGTGGCATGAAAATGACTTTCTGATTGTCAGCGCCAGCGATGTGTTTAAGTGCCTGCATGTATTCTTGGGCGACAAAGTAGTTAACCGCTTGTACGCTACCTTGATTGATGGCGTCTGAAACAAATGTGGTTGCTCTGGCTTCGGCTTCGGCTTCACGTTCGCGTGCTTCAGCATCACGGAATGCTGCTTCTTTACGCCCTTCAGCCTCTAGGATTGCGGCCGTTTTTTCACCTTCGGCGCGCAGAATTTCGGATTGCTTAATACCTTCTGACTCCAAAATAGTCGCGCGTTTTTCCCGCTCTGCTTTCATTTGACGTGCCATAGCGTCGACCAAATCTTGCGGGGGCGCGATATCTTTAATTTCGATACGAGTCACTTTCAC